>CAZMIS010000806.1:0-1500 GCA_964566325.1 uncultured Anaerolineales bacterium | reverse complement strand
CCTGGAACTGGCGCGCAGGGCGGATGGCCGTCTTGTGGAGGAGGTACCGGAACATGACGCGCACCGTGCTGAGGCCGTAGACCACGCTGCGCCGGAAGTTGACGGATGAGGCCTCGGCGAAGTAGCGGGTCGGCACCGCGATCTCGCCGATCCGAAAGCCGAACGCCACCACTTGCGCGATGACCTCGGTGTCAAAGACGAAATCGTCGGAGTTGAGCAGGAAGGGGATCGTCTCGAGGACCTGGCGGCTGTACGCGCGAAAGCCCGTATGGCATTCCGACAGGTGCTGGCCCAGCACCAGATTCTCGATCGCGGTCAGCGAACGGTTGGCCACGTACTTCCACTTGGGCATCCCGCCCGCCAGGGTGCCGCCGCTGAGCAGCCGCGAGCCCATCATCATGTCCGCCTCGCCGCGCCGGATCGGCGCAATCAAGTCGGGAATCAGCGTCGAATCGTACTGATAATCGGGGTGAAGCATTACGACGATGTCCGCGCCATCCTGCAGCGCCTCGATGTAGCACGTCTTCTGGTTGCCACCATAGCCGCGGTTCTGGATGTGCACCACGACCTTGAGGCCCAGCCGCTGCGCGATCTCCACGGTCGTATCGTGGCTCACGTCGTCCACCAGGATGACCTTATCCACGACATCGTGCGGGATGTCGTTGTACGTCTTCTCCAACGTGCGCGCAGCATTGTACGCCGGCATCACGACGATCACCTTCAGATCATCTGCCATGCAATCACCCGACTCCTGCCCGAGATGCGCCTGATCGATCGTGACGCATGCCGGGACTCACACACATTTGCCGCTGGTGTCCCACGATGGGCCGCCCATCGTTGGCCGCCCATCGTGGGACGCCCATGTTGGGCCGCCATGCCAAGCCACAGACCTCACCAGGCCACCACATAGTACCGCATGATCACCCACACGAGGGCCAGCAGGAGGCCGCAAGGGGGCAGCACGCGGGCGGTCCACGCCAACGCCCTCTCGGGCGGCTGCCATCTCGCCCGCAGGCCCGGCGGCCACAGGTTCCGTAACAGCAGGAAGGCCAAAGTCGCCACGGGGATGAAGTATCGTCCCTGGGCGCGATTGATGCTGCCGGCCGTCATCCTCGTCCACAGGACGAACTGGCTCATGATGACCATGGCCACGGATGCGGCCAGCACACCAAGGACCACGACCCATTGCCAACGGGTCAGCCTGAACCACGGGCCATCGAACACCGCCACGGCCGCGAGTGCAAACAGCTGGATCACCACCCATGCGAGCGGCAGCGGCGTGTCCAACCATCCAAGTATACCCACAAAGCTGTGGACATAGAAGAACCCGTAGTAGTACAGATTGCCGGCCAGCTTGCGGGCGAACAGCAGCGGGTGCTCCAGGATGAACTGCAGTGCCGCATCAAATGAAGGATATCCTCCCCGATAGAACGGCACGAAGACCTCTGTAGATTACGTCTGAAAACTGACCCACTTTACGTCTGAAAGTTGACCCACCCC
>CAZMIS010000805.1:0-1502 GCA_964566325.1 uncultured Anaerolineales bacterium | reverse complement strand
TTCTCTGGTACAACTCGCACCCGGCGCAGCTGTTCATGGGCGACACGGGATCGCTCGCCCTGGGGGCCACCTTGGCCGTTGTGGCGCTCATGACCGGTCAATGGCTCCTGCTGCCCATCGTCGGGATCGTCTTCGTGGCCGAGGCGCTGTCCGACGTCATCCAGGTCGGCTGGTTCAAGTGGACGAAGAAACGCCTGGGCGCCGGGAGGCGCATCTTTCGCATGGCGCCCCTGCACCACCACTTCGAATTGCTGGGCTGGTCGGAGACGCACATCGTCTGGCGGTTCTTTCTGATCGCCATTCTCGCCGGCATGATCGGCGTGGCACTGGCGTTGCTGTAGCGGAAGGATATGAACGCAGAGGTGCAGTGGCAGGCAGCTTTGGAGGTGCTTCAGCCCATCGACACGGCGGTTGAGGCAGCCCTGGCGCGCGGTGGGCAGTCGGAGGCGCTGCAGGTGGCCTTCGAGCACATGGCGCAGGCCGCCGACCTTGTGTCGGCGGGCGAAGCGCCGGCCGATGGCCTGGCGCACGTGCAGTGTGTATGGCTCGAGCTGGAGCCCAGGCCACTCGTCGCCATGACCGATGGCACACTCTCCGAAGCTGGAGATTACGTCAACATGGCCTATCAACGCTGGAGTGCCTCAGCCGACGAGGCACAGGCGCTGTGGGCCTGGATGGTGGATCGGATGCAGTCATCGGCGCTGGCGTCGGACGCACTCGAGTCGGACCAATAACGGCGCAGAGACGCGGAATGAAGAGCAATCTGGATTACAGCGGCTTACAGGTGACGATCCTCGGCGTTGCACGCCAGGGGGTTGCGCTCGCGCGCTTCATGCTGCGCTGCGGCGCCGCGGTCACCCTGAGCGATCAGCGCCCGGCGGAAGCGCTCGCGCCCACACTCAGGGCGCTGGAGGACTTCGCCCGCGAGGTCGGTGCGCCCTCCCCGGCCCTCGCGGCCGGAGGACACCCGCTCGAGTTGCTCGACAGGACGGACCTGCTGCTGCTCAGCGGCGGCGTCCCGCCCGCGATCCCGATCGTGCAGGAGGCCAGGCGCCGGGGCATCCGGGTCAGCAATGATGGCGCGCTCACCCTGCGCCACTGCCCCGCGCCGGTCATCGGCATCACCGGCTCGGCCGGAAAGACCACGACCACAACCCTGACCGGGCTGATCCTCGAGGCGGGCGGCTTCCGCGTACATGTGGGAGGCAACATCGGGACGCCCCTCATCGACCGGCTCGACCAGGTCAAGCCGGGCGACAAGGTGGTGATGGAGCTTTCCAGCTTCCAGCTCGAGCTGATGGATCGGAGCCCTGCGATCGCAGGATTGCTCAACATCACGCCGAACCATCTCGATCGCCACCCTTCGATGAGCCACTACGCGGCGGCAAAAACAAACGTCCTCCGATTCCAGGGTCGGGGAGACACGGCCGTCCTCAATGCCGACGACACCTACACGGGCGCGTGGCTGGCGAGCGGTCGCGTTCAGGTCGATGCAGGCGTGG
>CAZMIS010000804.1:0-1502 GCA_964566325.1 uncultured Anaerolineales bacterium | reverse complement strand
TGCGTCGTCACCGGGCTCGATACACTGGCCGCGTACGTGGCTGCGGTAGATGCAGCACCAGCCGACGCCAGGTCTGCGGAGTCCATGGCCGGCAATGCGACGGTCGATGCCGTGCGCCAGTGCGAGGAAGATGCGGACGAGGTGCGCCGCATCCTGCTCAACGAGCTGAATCGCACCTTCGTCACCCCGATGGACCGCGAGGACATCTCCGCGCTGTCCCGCGCGATCGACGATATCATGGACTACGCCTGGACGACGGTGCAGGAGATGGAGATGCTGCACGTGACGCCGACCCCGCACCTGCGACGCATGGTGGGGCTGTTGCGCGAGGCGGCGCACGAAGTGCACCTGGCCATGCAGCGCATCAAAGAGCATCCCGGGGTGGCGGCCGAGCACGCGCAGCGCGCCAAGGCGCTGGAGAACCGGGTGGAGCACGTCTACCGCGAGGCGCTCGCCGAGCTGTTCGATGGGCCGGCAGGACCGAAGCGCGTCGTGTATATCCTGAAGATGCGCGAGGTCTATCGGCACCTGTCCAACGCGGCGGATCGGGGCGACGAGGCGGCGAACATCATCAGCGATATCGTCGTGAAGATGGCGTGAGCGCGTCCTTCGACTGCGCTCGATTCGTTCGATCCGTTAGGATGCGTCCGTTTCAGGCTTAGCGCCTGCCCGGAGGCCGTGATATAATTCATCAACCTGACTTCTGCCCCGCGAAAGGAGCGCACCGGCATGACCAACAGTAGCTTCGATGAGCAGCCTGAGGATTACGAGGATATCGGCGAAGACGAGCTCTACTATGAGCTGGATGACGACCGCCGCGCCGAACTGAACGAGATGGTTGGCCTCAAGGTGCTCGGCATTGAGCTCTGGGAGGAGTCCATCGTCGATGATGAGGAAGAGCAGCCGCCCGCCGCGGAAGAGCGCGTGTTCGTCGACTGTGACCTTTACCTGGATGACAACGTGGCCATCGAGCTCTATGTCGCCTCCGTTTATCCGGACCCCGACGGCGAGCCCGTGGTGGGGGTGGATGCCATCTTCGCCGCAGTTGGCCGCCTGGCGGACGATCACCTGGAGTTGGTCGACTTCGGGGATGCGGATGAGGAAGAGGGCGGCCTCGCGCTGGCCTTCGGAATCGGCGATGAGGTGAAGACCGTCCTGGTGGCCCAGGCGTGGATGGTGAGCGACTGGGAGCCCGATGAAGACGAAGAAGCCGGGGACGAAGAGGACTGAGTTTGGCGGCCATTCGTCTTGCGGTTCTCGACGTCGACGGCACTCTGAAGCAGGCTGAGTCGCCCTATCAGTACGTTCATCGCCGGCTCGGGGTGGCGCACCTGGCGGCGCCGAACCGCGAGCAGGCCATGTCCGGGCAGATCTCCTATGGTGAGTGGCTGCGGCGGGACGTGGCCCTGTGGAAGGGCCAACCCGTCGCCCACGTGAGTCGCCTGCTCGCCGACAACCCGTTCCTGCCCGGCGCGCGGGAGTTTCTTCGCGCGCTCAAGGAG
>CAZMIS010000803.1:0-1503 GCA_964566325.1 uncultured Anaerolineales bacterium | reverse complement strand
TGCGGCCATCGTGGCGGGCGGCCTGACCGCCTCGGCGCCGATGTGGGCCGGCCCCACGCACACGTTCGGCGAGGTCAATTGGGTGAACGTGCTGCAGTGGCCGCTCCTGATCGGCGGCCTGGCCGCGATGGTGCTGGGCCTGGTGCTGCTCGCGTCGTCTGCGGTTGAGGCCCGGCTGGCGCCGGCTGCAGCCGAGGCCTGAGGGGCGGGCAGGGAAGGGTTGGCCGGCGCGGGCCCGCGCCGGCCAACCGTGCGTTAAGCAGCACGCACGGGTCATCGTACAGACGACTCGTGCGTGTCAGCCCCATTGGCCTTCTGGAGGATATCTCAGGTCTCTGCCGCAGGGGGTTCCCGCAGAAAAGCATCCACCAGGAGTGACGCGGCGCCAAGCATGATCGTATCCGGCTCACGAGAAGCGCTGCGGATGATCGGCGGCGGCAGGTCGCGGACGCGCATCAGGCGGCGGACTTCCTCTGCGATGTCGGTGTCAGCCATGGCGGAGAACGCTCTCATCCGCTCCTGATATGGCACCGGGAGACCCACGTTGGCGTAGCCGATGAGCACCAGCTCGGGATCAAAGAGGACGATGAGATTCAGGATTGCCAGGGCGTGATTGACGACGACGACGTTCCTGAACACCTCGAGCGCCACCGCGTCACGTTCGAGCGCGGCCTGGTGGAGAATGCGGTGGTCCTGAATTCTCTCGGGCGAACTGCCGACCAGGACACTCGGCTCGCCGCTGTTCAGCCGTATGCTGACCAGCGCAGCTTCACGTCCCACATCTGCCTGGGCCTGCCAACAGCCGCGTTGGCCGCATGAGCAGAGCTCGCCCTGAGGATCCAGGGTCATGTGTCCGGCGTCGACTGCCAGCCCGTGCGCGCCGCGGTAGGGGCTGCCTTCAACGACGACTGCCACGTCGATGCTGGATCCCACATCCGTGCCGATGCTGACGTACACGAAGTTCTGAACTCCGTGCGCGGCGCCGTGGAGCAGTTCCGCGGTTGCAGCCGCGCGTGCCTTGTTCTCCACGATCACCGGCAGTCCGAAGAGCGCCTCCCATTGCGACCGCAGGGCAAGCTCCCGCCAGTCAAGCGCGGGCGCACGGGTCACGACCCCCCGTTCAGTGTCTACGGTGCCGGGCACCGCGACCCCGATCCCGAGCAAGGGGAGCATGTCCTGATGCGCCCGTTCGATGGCAGCGGCAAGCAGGATCTGGGCGTGGCCGAGTATGACATCCTGCGGCGCGTGCGGAGGCAACCCGTCGATCTCCCGCCACACCGGCCGGCCGCACAGATCGGTCAGCAAGACGGCAACGTAGTTGGTGCTGATCTCAAGCCCGATCGCGCCGCGCGCCCTTGGGTTCAGCTCCAGCAGGTTGCCTGGTCTGCCGATCTTGTCCCGATCCTGTCCCACGCCACGGATCAGGTTCAGCGCCCCCAGATCGTCACAGATGGCGGAGACAGTCGCCTTGGTCAGGCCGTTGCGCTGGGCCAGCATGGCCCT
>CAZMIS010000802.1:0-1509 GCA_964566325.1 uncultured Anaerolineales bacterium | reverse complement strand
GCTTCCGACATATCCGTACTTCCTTATAAGCGCGTCGATCTGATCGTCTTCACCCGTCGAGGTCGCGGCCGAGGCCTATGCGCTGACCCGCGCGGCGGTCCCGATCACCATCATCCCTGAACGGCCGCGCGTCGACATCATCACCCACACGGTGAGTGCGGGCGACACGCTGTACGGCATCGCGAAGAAGTACAAGCTCAGTGCCGAGACGATCATGTTCTCCAACGGACTGGAGAAGAACCCCGACCTGCTGCGTCTCGGACAGCCCCTGGCCATCCTGCCGATCGACGGCATCCTGCACACGGTCGGGCAGAAGGACACGCTGGCTTCGATCGCCAAGACCTACAAGGTCAAGGCCGAGGACATCGTCAGCTACCCGCTCAACCGGCTGGACGCGCAGAATCCCCAGATCGCTGCCGGGCTGAAGATCGTGGTGCCGGGCGGCAAGAAGGAGATCCCCCAGGTCGCGACGATCTACCGGGGAACGGCGCCTGCAGGCGCGAAGAAGGGCGTCGGGCGGTTCGTCTGGCCCGCACCCGGTGCACTGACCCAGGGATACAAGCCATACCACCGCGCCATCGACATCGCCCGGGCTGTTGGGACTCCCGTGAAGGTTGCCGATAATGGCTACGTGGTCGTAGCGGGCTGGAGCAAGGCGGGCTACGGCAACTACATCGTCGTGGACCATGGCAACGGCTATCAGACGCTGTACGCGCACCTCAGCCGCATTTTCGTGCGTCCCGGCGACATCGTAACGCAGGGCGCAACGATCGGTAACATGGGCAACACGGGCAATTCGACCGGACCGCATCTGCACTTCGAGGTCATCAAGGGTGGAACGAAGGTAAACCCATTGAGTTTCCTGACGTAGTGCAGCCCGCGGTCGGGTCAAATCGCTGACTGCTACTGCATGCAAGAGCCGGATCAATGGCGATCCGGCTCTTGCGCGTCATGAAGCCTGATTGAGGGTCGCTTGGCGACAACGGCGCCGGGGCGACAGGTCACGGGGCCGGTAGGATCTGGCGACCGGGCGGCCGGCATCCAGCTACGGCGCTACCAGTTCCACGGCAACGAACGACTCGGCGTAACCGCCGACGGTATCGTACACCCGCAGCCGCAGCGTGTACTGACCCGCCGCGAGCCCAGCCGTATTCCACGTGGCGAGCAGATCACCCGTGACCGGCGTGGTGGAAGCAAGCCCCAGCGGCATCCAGTCGTTCGGGCCAGGGCCTATCCCGACTGCGAAGTCCAGCTGGTAGCCCGCGAATCCCGCGCCATCCGCCACGCCGGTGATGTCCAACGGACCGCCAACCTGGCTGCCGGTGGCCGGCTGCATGATGGCGGCCCGGACGACGGACGACGTCGGCGCGGCGGTGGGACCCGGCGGCGCAGGCGTAGACTCGACCGTAGGCGCACCTGAGGGCGTCCCTGAGGGCGT
Organism: uncultured Anaerolineales bacterium; assembly: GCA_964566325.1. Taxonomy (GTDB): domain Bacteria; phylum Chloroflexota; class Anaerolineae; order CG2-30-64-16; family CG2-30-64-16; genus JALOOB01. The sequence goes on along the minus strand of CAZMIS010000802.1, from coordinate 71 downwards.
CCCTGAGGGCGTCCCTGAGGGGGGAGCGGTGGGCGTGCCGGCTTGAGGCGACGGCGTCAGGGTGGGCGTCT
>CAZMIS010000801.1:0-1512 GCA_964566325.1 uncultured Anaerolineales bacterium | reverse complement strand
TGGGGCCGGGACCGACTTCCTCGCGAAGCTGACGGTCGACTGGGAGGCCAGCACCGCGGCCGTGGCCGCCTGGAGCGTGCGCCATGTCAGCATCCGCTCCGGCGTCGTGCTCAGCCCGGACGAGGGCGCGCTCAGGCGCCTGATCCTGCCGTTCAAGCTGTTCGCCGGCGGGCCGATGGGCAGCGGCCGGCAGGGATTCCCCTGGATCCATCCGGCCGACGAGGTGGCGGCCATCCGCTTCCTGATCGAGCGCGAGGAGGCCCGCGGACCGTTCAACCTCGTCGCACCGGAGCAGACGACCTACTCGCAGTTCGGCCGGGCGTTGGCACGCGTGATGCGGCGTCCCTTCTGGCTGCCCGTGCCCGGCTTCGCGCTGCGCCTGCTGGCCGGCGAGGCCGCATCCATGGTGCTCGAAGGGCAGCTGGCCGCGCCCAAAGGTCTGACCGACCTGGGCTTCCGCTTCCGCTATCCGACCGCGGAGAGCGCGCTGAGAGAGCTGCTGGAGCGCTGACATGGCAGACCGCATGACGTTCGAACATCGCTTCAGGGTCAACGCGCCGGTGAAGAAAGTCGCGGCGTTTCACAGCGATTCGGCCAGCATGGCCGCGATCACGCCGCCGCCCATGGTGGCGATCATCCACCACGCACCGAAGGATCTCAAGAGCGGTGACCGGATGGACTTCACCCTCTGGGCCGGCCCGCTCCCGATCCGCTGGGTCGCCGGCATCGAGGACGTCTCGCCGGCCGGCTTCACCGACCGCCAGGTGCGCGGCCCCTACGAGACCTGGGTCCATCGCCACGGGTTCGAACGGGTGGATGAGACGACCACCGACGTCGTGGACCGGGTCGAGGCGTCCTTCAAACGGCACCCGTTCTGGGGCCTCGTCGGCCGGCTGATGTGGGCCGGCATGCCGCTCCTCTTCGCGTATCGCGGCTGGCGCACGCGCGCGCTGCTCCGCAAGCTATGACGGGAAAGGTCGTCGTCATCGGCGCGGGCATCGGCGGGTTGAGCGCCGCGGCCTGGCTGGCCAAGGCCGGGATGGACGTCACGGTGCTGGAGGCCCACGTCTACCCCGGCGGTTGCGCGGGCACGTTCTTCCACGGCGGCTATCGTTTCGACGCGGGCGCGACCCTGGCGGCCGGCTTCGAGCCGGACGGCGGCATGACGCGGCTGGGCGCCGCGCTGGGCATCGAGTGGCCGGTCGAGCCGGCGACGGTGGCGATGCGCGTGCACCTGCCCGATGGTGCGACGGTCACGCGCTGGTCCGACCCGCAGGCGTGGCAGGCGGAGCGCGTGGCGGCCTTCGGCGCCGGCGCGGAGCCCTTCTGGCGCTGGCAGGAGCGGACGGCCGATCAGCTGTGGGACGTGGCGCTGCGCGGGATCCCGTGGCCGCCCCAGGATGCGAGGGATCTGCTGGCCCTGGGCCGCACCGGCCTGGGACTGGCCGCGCGTGCGCCGCTGGCGCTGCCCGGGCTCGCCTCAGATGCGTTCCGCCCGGTGCGCGCCCGGTT
>CAZMIS010000800.1:0-1515 GCA_964566325.1 uncultured Anaerolineales bacterium | reverse complement strand
TGGCCTCCGGATAGGCGGCGAGCTTGCGCGCCCAGTCCTCGGTGACGGCGGCGACGTCGGTCAGCACGTCCTGGCTGTTGACCTTCACGCCGAACGCGCGGCCGGCGGCCACGTTGATCAGGCGGACGCCGCACTTCGTCATGACGTCGGCCGGGTACTTCCAGTCCGGGACCAGGACCGACCGCCCGTCGGGCAGGGCGACCAGGGTCTTCGCGATGGAGGTCCAGGAGACCTTGCCGGAGGTGAACTTGGGCAGGTCGCCGTTCGCGACCGCGTCCAGTTCGAAGTAGCGGTCCAGGACGGCGTTCCGGGCGCAGTCGGCGTCGGTCGAGCAGAAGCCGGCTTCCTGGCAGGTGCCCGCGAGCTCGTCGCAGTAGCAGCCGGCGGCGCACTGGTCGTCGGTGCTGCAGTAGAAGCCTCCGCCGCCACCCGCGACGCAGACCTCGTTGCCCCAGTCGTCATAGCTCTCGTAGGTGCCCGGGGGGCAGTCGTAGCCGCTGTTCTCTTCGCCGAAGTACAGGGTACAGCCCGAGGCGGTTACGGCCATCGTGAGGCCGAGGCAGGCGAGGAGTTTCTTCATGACAGCTTCTCCGGATTCGGTGAGCAGTGGGGGAGCGTGGTGACGACGAGTCGCGAACAAAGCACAGTGCGTGCCATCTTGGCAGGGAGATCGAACCGCGCGGAATCGTGGTGCTCCTCGCAGGCGGGAGCGTCCGGAACCTGGCGATGGCGCCCGATCCACGACACAAACGTCCGGGATTTCGCGGTGGAGGGCATGCGATGGGGTGTCAGGTCCTCCTCGCCCTCCCACGCGCGAGCCGGCGCGGCGATCTGCGTCAACGTCCGTCCACGCGGGGTGTAGCAATCCGTTCACACCCGGGTGGGAGCCAACGCCACGGTTGGCGATCCCCGTCACCCCGGTTCGTCGACCGCCGCGATGGTCTCGCGGAGGGTCGCGCGGGCCTGGAAGCCCAGCTCGGCGGCGGCCCGGCTGCCATCGACCATGCAGATGTAGCGGATGAAGTCGAACTCCGCGACGGGGTAGCTCGACAGCCCGGCGCGGAACGCCATCGACCACAGCGGCTTCGCCAGCGGATGCGGGATGGGCAGCGTGCGGCGACCGAGCTCGCGCAGCACGACCGACAGCGGGACCTGCCCGGGGCCGACCACGTTGTAGATGCCGCGCACGCCGGGGCGCAGCGCGGCGATCACCGCGGCGGCGACGTCGCGCTCGTGGATCACCTGCACCATCGGATCGAAGCCGAGGAGCGTCGGCACCGGGTCGAGCCGCAGGTAGTTCGACGCGGCGTTGTGCACGCCCCCGAGGATGTGCACCGGGCGCAAGATCACGGTCTCGACGTCGCGCGCCTTCCACAGGAAGGTCGACACCAGGTGATCGATCTCGACCAGATCGCGCATCTGCGGGAAGCGCTGCGCGGCGAGCAGCGGCGCGTCCTCGGTGAGGAACTGCGGGTTCTCGGGGCGCGGCCCGTAGACGTCCGCCGACGACAGCAG
>CAZMIS010000799.1:0-1515 GCA_964566325.1 uncultured Anaerolineales bacterium | reverse complement strand
AGTTTGATTTTAAATCTTCACGAAGAGCTTATTCAACTCTAGAAAAAGAATATGGTTGTGCTGAAAGCGTATATGAAAAATATATGGATCCTAAATTTAATCATCAACTTTATTCTGAAGCAAGATCTGCAATGCAAAAGACTTTGTCTTTAGTTCATTCTAATCTGAATAAATTACATGATATTAGAATTAGATATAGACATCTTCACATTGTATATTGTTTAGCAAGAGGTAGAACTTTAGAGCAAATTGAACCTAAAGTTAGAGGTCAAGGAACATATTGGGCAAATACTCCAGATGGTTCTTTAATTGAAAGTATTAAAAAAGAATATGGGTTTGAAGAGGAAAGAGAATGAATACTAAACAATTAATCAAACTATTGGAAGAATCAGATCCCGAGGGAACTGCAACAGTAGTTGTGGGAAGTTATTCTATAATAGGCGCTGATAGAGAACCTGGATATTGGGATGGTCACTATTGGAAATGTTTAAACAAAAATGGTGATGAATGTGTTGAAGAATATCCTAGTAAGATGGTTTTAACTGGAAATGGAATGAAGTTAAAACTTCATTATATGGAACCTGATTCTCTATTATGGGATCACATGACTCCTAATGGATTAAATATAGAAGATTATATTGAATTTGATAGTGCATATGCAAACAGTGAGCATAGAAAAGAACAAAAAGACGAATGGATGAAGCAACTTAATGAAACATACAACTCGTCTTTAGAATCATCTATTTCTAGTGATCAAGAATGGCTACCAAAGACAATAGAATTATTTAAAAAAGGTACAATTATTCAAAGAAAAAGTGGTACAAATAAGTTTTGGATGACATATTTAGAATCAGATAAAACTGAAAGTATTATGCAAGGTTATATTATGACAATGCATAATTATCCTGAAATCTTTGAATATGAAGAAAATGCGGAAGGAACTGAAAGAGTTTGGAAGATTAAGTAAATAAAGAAGGGTAGGAAACTACCCTCTTGGTTCTGTAGCTCAGTGGTAGAGCGAAGGCCTCTAAAACCTGTTGGTCCTGGGTTCGAATCCCAGCAGAATCATTGAGGAGAATTTATGGTAATAGTTAGAGAACCTCCTTCACATCCAAAACCATTATTAAGACCCAATGGAAGAAAAGCATCTAAAAAAGAAAGAAAAAATCACATAATAGAAAGTATTGAGTTCTACAAAGAAAGAATTGAATATTTAAATGAAACGAAACCTTTGTTATTTAAAAAATCATGGAAAATTGAAAAGTCTAGAGTAGAAAAAGCAATCTCAGATCTAGAATATGAATTATTAAAATATACAAATCCTGAAATTATAAGAGAGATAGAAAATGAAATATGTACAAGTAAATCTGTTTGAAATTAATTCAAATAGAAATTTAGTTTGTTGGATAGAAAAAGATTCTAGAGTAAAAACAGGAAAAATAAAAGCACTAAAAAATCAAGAGGGAAGATGGAGAGTAGATAATATATACTCAGGAATAGAAAAAGAACTTGATG
>CAZMIS010000798.1:0-1518 GCA_964566325.1 uncultured Anaerolineales bacterium | reverse complement strand
TATCCCATAAATATTGTTAATGCTAATATTACAAGTAAATTAACTAATCGGTTGCGTAAAATAAACCTCACTAAAAATGTCCACATTGATTATAATTCTTAAAAAGTATTAAAATTATTATTAATTTTCAAAATTTCAAGGCTCGAAATTACTATAATAATCAATTTCAACAAATTTTATATTGAAAAAAAATGATTTTTTTATCTTTGGCGTAAATTTTGTTTTTTTGCAATCTAAATCAAAATTAATTGAATGATTGACAAAAAGAATCAAATATAAAAAATTAATATAAAACAATGCAATTTCTATCTAATACCCTTAAAAACTAATAAATTAATCATTATGAAAAAAATTATTTTAATCGCCATCGCAGCAATACTTTTACAAGCTTGTGCATCGTCAACTTCTCTATTGAGAAAAGGCAGATATGATGAATCAATTACCAAATCGGTCAAAAAAATTCAGAAAAAACCTGAAAAAATTAAAGAAGTTCAAAATTTAGAACAAGCATTTAGAATTGCAAATCAAAAAGATAATGACAGGATAAATTTTTTAAGGCTTTCGGGGCAGCCTGATATATGGGACGAAATTTTTAAGGTATATTTAGTTATGAAAAATCGTCAGGAAAGAGTTAGAATACTGCCTACAGAAGTTTTAAATCACATTAATTTTAAATATGTTAATTATGATGAGGAAATTGTTTCGGCACAGAAAAAAGCTGCTGAATTTTATTATGCCTATGGTGTAAGCCTCATGGATAAAGGCGATCGATTTAATGCGAGAGAAGCATATCATTATTTTTTAAAAGTTAAAAATTACTATAATGCCTATAAAGATGTCGATTTACAGATAAAAAATGCTTACGAAAGAGGACAGACTTATATAGCAGTAGAAATGAACAACACAAGCATGACACCACTTCCCGAATTTTTTGAAGTCGAATTTCTTAAATTGAGCCTCACCGACCTTAACAGCAACTGGGTTAATTTTGAAACTATTCCTATTAAAGATAAAAAATATCATTATAAAATAAAACTTCAGGTAAGAAATATTGAAGTTACTCCAGAAATGGTAAAAGAAGATAATTTTGAAGAAACAAGAGAAGTAAGCGATGGCTTCCAATATGTGCTTGATGCTAATGGAAATGTTATGAAAGATACAGCCGGTAACGATATAAAAGTTCCTAAAACTAAAATTATAAGAGCATTAGTTAAAGGTGTACATCTCAAAAAATCGAGCATAGTAAACGGGATACTTGATATTTATGATAACACTACAGGGCAACTTGTTATGACTGAACCTATTACTGCTGAAGGTTTTTTTGAACATTCATATTACAATGCTACAGGCGACCTTAATGCATTGAAACCTGACACTAAAAAGAAAATTGGCGGTGGACCCGTGCCATTCCCTTCTTCACCCGATATGATTATGCGTACAGTTGATGTTCTTAAGAATATTACTAAAACTGCTATTAATAGAAATCGTAGGTTATTTCAATAAAACATTAGAGTAAAT
>CAZMIS010000797.1:0-1518 GCA_964566325.1 uncultured Anaerolineales bacterium | reverse complement strand
ACTACAAAGTAGATCCTGGAAAGCTGGACTCTTTGGTATTACGCAAAGGTCTTAGAGGGACAGAGCCACAGAGAGAACAGAAATATGAACTGCAGCCGCGAGCGCGTCATTCACAATTCAAATCTGCGTAAATCTGCGTCTTTTTCTGCGTGATCTGCGGGCCAACAATGTATCTGTGAAATCTGCGAGATCTGCGTGAGACCCCCTTTTTTTCCAAGACATTTTCCCTGGTTCCGCGCTTTTCCGTGACCCATTCTTTGTCCACAAATTACACGAATTCACACGAATTGGGGGAAAAGAGAATGGCTGGAATGGTAAAACACCAACCCACACCTGGAATTACACATCGTCCCCATCCCTCCTTTTATCCTTCTGATCCTGTCGATCCTGTCATCCGTGTTCCATTGCCCTACGGATGCAACGGATGAAACTGATTCTACGGATTCAGCGTTTACAGGTGTTCCCGTCATTTCTTCTTTTTCTGATCGCTTTTCCCCTTTTTCTGCGCTTTTCCGTGACCTATTTTTTGTCCACAAATTACACGAATTCACACGAATTACCTTGATCCCAATGTCATCGCGTCCCTTGCTCTCTCTGTCCCTCTGTTTTTATCGTTTATCCTGTCGATCCTGTCATCCGGGTTCCATTTTCATACGGATTCGCGGATTGCACGGATTTACGGATTTCAATCAAATGAACAATCTGTGTCAATCTGCGTTTTTTTCTGCGTGATCTGCGTGAACCCTTCTTTTCCTGTGCTTTTCGGCGTTCCCATTTTTCTTCCTTTTTTTCCATAGCATTTTCCCCTTTTTCTGCGCTTTTCCGTGACCTATTTTTTGTCCACAAATTACACGAATTCACACGAATTACCTTGATCCCAATGTCATCGCGTCCCTCGCTCTCTCTGTCCCTTAGTCTCAGTCTCTCTTCTCCATGTTTCTGTCCCTCTGTTTTCAAAAAGTCTTTTCCCGTTACCTTGGTTTATCGGTTTTTAATAGCGTGGATCATAATAATCTGCGTCATCTGCGTTCCATTATCCCTCTGTCTCTCTGTCCCTCTGTTTTTATCGTTTTTATCCTGCCGATCCTGTCATCCGCGTTCTATTTCACATCGGCGTGATCTGCTAAATCTGTGTGAACCCTTCTTTTCCTGTGCCTTTCCGCGTCTTTTCCGTGCTTTTCCGCGTTCCCATTTTTCTTCCTCTTTTTTCAAAGCATTTTCCCTGGTTTTGCGATCTCGTTTTGGGCCAATACCGCGGTCTCCGGCAGGGCGCAATTTAATACTTGACACGATTTATGGGTTCAAGATAATGATATCGTCATGGTTTTTGGTCCTCCAAGGATCGGGACCTGTCCGGCAGCTAATGATCAGACCTACACATATTATTAATGTACAAGGAGTAACGATGCACAAGAGCAAAAGAATTCTTCTCCTGCTTCTCTGTTCACTGCTTGGGCTGGGCGCCTGGGCATCCGTGAACGAGTATTCCTTCACCTCCACCACCGGCACTTTCACAGA
>CAZMIS010000796.1:0-1519 GCA_964566325.1 uncultured Anaerolineales bacterium | reverse complement strand
TAGGCGTTCTGCACCTGCTCGAAGTAGCTGACCGTCACGCCGCCCGCGTTGCACAGGAAGTCCGGGACGACGTACACGCCGTTCTGGAACAGGATCTTGTCCGCTTCGGGCGTGGTCGGGCCGTTGGCCAGCTCGGCCATGATCTTCGCCTTGATGCGGCCGGCATTCTCGGCCGTGACGACGTTCTCCAGCGCGGCGGGCAGGAGCACCGTCACCGGCAGCTCGAGCAGCTCGTGGTTGGAGATGGCCGTCGCGCCATCCTCCCCGTAGCCTTCGATGATCCGCTTCGGGTGCTTCGCCACGTGTGCGGCGATGGCCGGGATGTTGAGCCCGTTCGGATTCTGGATGCCGCCGGACACGTCGCTGACCGCGACGACCTTCATGCCCATTTCGTGGCCCAGGATCGCGGCCCACGAGCCCACATTGCCGAAGCCCTGGACTGCGATGGGCGCGCCGCGCAGCTCGATCCCGAGCACGTTGGCGGCCTCGCGCACCGTGTACAGGCCGCCGCGGGCCGTGGCGTCCCCGCGTCCCAGCGAGCCGAAGAGCGGCACCGGCTTGCCGGTGATCACGCCGGGCACGTGCCGGCCCATGATCGTCTCGTACTCATCCAGCATCCACGACATGATCTGGGGCGTGGTGTAGACATCGGGCGCCGGCACGTCAATGTCCGCGCCGACGAAGTGCGCCACCCGGCGCATGTAGCCGCGGCTCAGGCGCTCCAGCTCACCCTGCGACAGGCTGCCGGGGTCGCAGACCACGCCGCCCTTGCCGCCGCCCAACGGGATGTCCACCACGGAGGTCTTCCAGGTCATCCAGGCCGACAGCGCGCGCACGGTGTCGATGGTCTCATCAGGATGGAACCGGATGCCGCCCTTGGCCGGGCCGCGTGCGTCGTTGTACTGGACCCGGAAACCCTGGAACGTCTGGTAGGAGCCGTCATCCATCCGCACCGGGATGGTGAAGTGCAGCTCCCGCATCGGCTCGCGCAGAAACGCATGCATGGCCGGCGAAAGGCCGAGGATCTTTGCTGCGTCATCCAATTGGTGCTGGGCGATCTCGAACGGATTCATCTTGCTTGACATCAGTCAGTCACTCCTTTGTGTGATATCCGATCAGAACGATGAGTTCTCGTCGTACCTGGTAGCCTGACGAACGGACCAGAGATACGCAATGCTCGCACGGATGGGCATCTGATGCTTTGTGATCGCAGTGAGGGCGCAAGGGGACTGCCCGGGTCGCCTTTGTCCTCAGGCAAGGTGATTATAGCATCTGCTCCGTCGAACACAAATCTGACGCCTGGCTCCCCACTGTCAGTGAGGCTGCTGCTCCTGCAGGTACTTCAGCGCCGATGCGGCCAGCAGCGCCGCGCCGATGGGTAGCACATCCTCATCGAAGTCGAAGCGCGGGTTGTGATGCGGCGTCGCCAACCCCAGGGCCGGGTTCCCTGACCCGAGCAGGATGTAGCAGGCTGGGACGCGCTGCGCAAACTCCGAGAAATCCTCCGAGGTCATCGAAG
>CAZMIS010000795.1:0-1520 GCA_964566325.1 uncultured Anaerolineales bacterium | reverse complement strand
GCTGAACCAGTATCTGTATCCCAACGCGCTGGGCGAAGCCAACACCGCGGACGTGGTGAACCTGCCGCTGCCCACCATGATCATCAAGGAGCAGGACTGCCCCAACCCGGAAATGCTGCTGCACTCCTCGGTGAATTTCTCCAAGCAGCGCTATTTCCCCTACTCCCTCCCCGCCCGGGGGGTGCAGAAAACAGTTCGCGAGATGACCGACCTGAAATGGAACCAGGAAATCATCAACCAAAACGCCAGCCGGGAGTATTTGAACATCCTGCTGAACCTGGCGCGCTGCGAACTGATCAAGAAACACGTGAACCCCGCCTGCGCCGAGTTTTACTGGGCCTACCCGCGCTCGTTCTCCGAAGTGGACCTGGACAGATACAAGGTGATGTGGCACAATATCCTCGAAGGGGCCAGAAAAGTGGGGCACACTGACGAGAGCAAGGCCGCCCTGATGTATTTCGACTCCACCCAGGACCTGGCCGCGCAAAGCCCGGGGATCATCATCGTGGTCGATATCGGAGGAGGGTCTTCGGACATCTCGGTCTGGCGCCACGGCAAGATCCTTTTGCTGAACAGCAGCCTCTGGGCCGGTAAAAACATGGTGGGCTTCAAGGACGGAAACGGGGTGCATTCCGTGATCTACCACACGGTGGTCCGCGAGTTTCCCGAGATCGCCGGCCAGTACCAGGGCCTGAGCGATTTCCAAACCCACCTGAACTACGTGCTCTATTCCCTCACCGACGCGCAACTGGCCCAATACACACAGAGCGACCGCTTCTACAAGGCCTATTTCCTGATCCTCTATTTCTTCAGCTCACTGATCTACGAGATCGGCCTGCAATGCAAGCGCTTCGTTACTCCGGACCTGGAATCGGTGGACATCTGCCTGGCCGGCAACGGCTCCCGCTTCGCTGGCTGGAGCGGCGGCGGCGGCAGCGAGATCTGCTCTTCCGACAGCAGGATCTACAGCCGGATCCTCCGGGAAACGATGGGATTGGGCGACCAGGTGAATGTGCGGTTCATACCCTCGCCCAAAAAGAAATGGGAGGTGGCAGTGGGCCTCTGCGAAGGCAAGGAAGCGCTGCTGAACCAGAAGGCCAGCCACGAACCCCTGCTGGCAGAGGACATCAGCCTGGGTGCCAAAGTTTTGCTGAGCGACACGCTGATCAGCGAACTGGATAAACAGCACTCCAAAGAAGCAGGGATCCTGGCCGTTGACAAGAACAGATCCGAGCTGGCCAAATTCCACGAGCTCCTGTTTGGCATCCTGGGGAGTTCCGAGCTTTATACCCGGGCTCTGAGGCACGATCCCGCGCTGAGCAACCTGGATGCCCTGAAGGGAGAGCTTCTGGGCAATTGGGACACGCTGGTGGGCCAGGTGAGGCAAAAAGCCACGGACAACCTGCGCGACCGGAGTTCCATCACCAGTTCGCTCTTCATCCTGGGCATGCAGGCGGTGATCCACAAGCTGCACAAATACTTCTCCGCCCGGGCATAGGAGGCAGGCATGAACTATGTTT
>CAZMIS010000794.1:0-1522 GCA_964566325.1 uncultured Anaerolineales bacterium | reverse complement strand
AAGTGATATTTATTCAAAATTAAGAACAAAACTACAGGAGATTCAATCAGTGATATTGGAAAAAGTTTACAACTTGGAGATTTAGAAACAGATATTTTTAAGTTTTGTAATATTGATAGACCTTTTATGATCAAGATGATTAGCAATCTTAAGCCTGAGTATTTTCAATCGGTGATTAATTCAAAAATATTTGAATCTTATAAAGAATGTTTTGAAAAATATAATCAGGCACCTACTCGAAAAGTATTAGAGTTGCAATTAGAAAAGAAGGGAGAATCTAAGGACAGAGTATCTCCAAATTTAGATAGAATTTTTAGTGGGCAAGCTCAATTTGATCCAGTAGAGAGAGATCATATTACTAATGAAGTGGTTACTTTTGCAAAAAAAGCAAGAATGGTTGATGCTATCAATCAATCAATTGAATTTTTAGAGAAAGATGATTTTGAATCAATTTTAACTGTCACTAAAGATGCTCTTTTATTTAACATTGACATACAAAGAGGATATGATTTGTATGATGTAGATGCTCGATATAAAAATCTACAAAACTCTTTGATGAATAAGATTCCTACAGGATTTTCACAAATAGATCAAGTTTTGGATGGAGGTTGGGCAAAGAAAGAAATATATTGTGTTATGGGTCCTCCTGGTTTTGGTAAGTCAATATTTCTACCCAACTTTGGAATTAAAGCTCTATTGAACGGACAAAATGTAGTGCATTATTCTCTAGAAATGTCTGAAGATCGTATTGGTCAACGATATGACGCAATTGCATCAGGAATAAATCAAAGACAATTGATGGATCATCCTGATGAAGTAAAAGAAAAATATGATATGTTTAAAAAAATAACTAAATCACGATTGAAGTTGAAAGAATTTCCTACTTCAATGGCAAGTGTTTTAGATATAGAAGCTCACCTAGATAATTTAAGAACATTTAATAGTTTTGAACCTGATATAATTATAGTAGACTATGGTGACATCATGAAGTCAACCAGAAATACAAAAAACACTTATGAGGAACAAGGTTGGATTTTCAGAGAGTTAAGAGGATTAGCAATCAAAAGAAATGTAGTTATAATAACTGCAACACAAACAACTAGAGATTCTCTATCAAGCGATGGGGGTACTGCAGAAATAATTGGTATGGATAAAGCTGCAGACTCTATGGAAAAAAATAGAATTTTGGACGTTTTGTTTTCTATTACACAAAGTATGAAGGATAAAGATGATGGAGTAATAAATCTTTGGGTTGCAAAAAATCGAAATGGTCAAAGCTCTAAATTTTTAGAGTTCATGATAAATTACAAAAACTTTCAGATCAAAGAACAAGCAGCATTAGGAAAGAAAGGAACCACAGAGGTTAGTGATTCTACTAAAGAGTTAGCAAATGCATTAAGTATGGATTTAGAAGATGAAAAAAAGAATTGACAAAATTCAGTTTGTGATAGAAATACTTGCTCACATTGATAATCAGATGACGTGTTATTTTTGCAAATATAATGTCAAGAATTATTCAGAG
>CAZMIS010000793.1:0-1522 GCA_964566325.1 uncultured Anaerolineales bacterium | reverse complement strand
GTGCGCTTCGACGAGCTGTTCGAATCGCTGCGCCTGATCCGCGAGCTCTGCGCCCGCCTGCCGCCAGGCGACCTGGCCGTCGACCTGGTGCTGCCCGCGCACACGACCTTCGGCGCCGGCTGGGTGGAGGGCTGGCGGGGCGAGGTGATGGTGGCCCTTCACCTGGTGGCCGACGGCCGCATCGAGCGCTGCCACTGCCACGACCCGTCGTGGCAGAACTGGCCCGTGCTCGAACATGCGGTGATCGGCAACATCGTCCCGGACTTCCCGCTCATCAACAAGTCCTTCAACCTCAGCTACTCGGGAGTGGACCTCTGATGGACAACCCCAAGCTCTCTGCGTTCGCTGCCCCCGAGGGGCCGCGTCAGTCCCTTGGGGCGGCCCGGCGGCACTGACATGTGGCAGATCCTTCGCCAGATCGTTCGTACCGGCATCGTCACCGAGCCGCCGCCGGCGCTCGATGCGGCCGTGCAGTCCGAAGTGCGGCGCATCCACGACGAGCTGCTGGCCATCCTCGGCCAGGCGCTGGCGATCCGCCAGGTCGATGCGGGATCGTGCAACGGCTGCGAGCTGGAGATCCACGCGCTCGCCAACCCGTACTACAACATCGAAGGCCTGGGCATCCATTTCGTCGCCAGCCCGCGCCACGCGGACATGCTGCTGGTCACCGGGCCGGTGTCGCGCCACATGGAGGAGGCGCTGCGCCGCACCTGCGACGCCACGCCGCAGCCGCGCCTCGTGGTGGCGCTGGGCGACTGTGCCTGTGACGGTGGCATCTTCGGCGAGAGCTACGCGAGTTGCGGCAGGGTGTCGAACGTGATCCCGGTCGACGCGGTGGTGCCGGGCTGCCCGCCGCCGCCGCTGGAGATCCTGCGCGGCATCCTCGCGGCCGTGAAGCGGAATCCGCGCGGCGCTCGCTCGTCGGGCTAGAACGCAGGGCGCGATCGCCTCGGCGACGCTCAGCCGCAGCCGCCGCCGGACTTATCGCGCCGCAGCTGGAGCACGATGCGTGGCTCGAAGGCGAGCTTCTCGTGGTGCCTCGGATCGGGCGCACAGGACTTGTAGCGGTCGCCCAGGGCCGCCGAGAACGCATAGCGCAGCTGCTCGGGCCCGGCGCCGGGCAGCGGCTTCAGCCCCGGGTCGTCCGCGCCGAAGGCGGCGATCCAGCCGTTGACGCCGCCCGCGAGGATGTAGACGTTCTGCACACCAGAGGCGACGAGCAGCTTCCACGCCCGCGTCGCGAGCTCCTCGTCGTTGCCGATCGTGATGAAGACCGTGTTGGCCGGCGGCTCGCTGAGCAGGTCCGGCACGATCTTGTCGAGCCGCGCCAGCGGCACGTGCACCGCGTCGGCCAGGTGGTAGAGGTTGAAGTCGGCCTCGGTACGCACGTCCAGGTAGACCGGCTTGATCGCCTGCTGGTAGCGGGCCTTGAAGGCCTCCGCCGGCGAGACGAACGCCAGGCGCTTCGCCAGCATCTCGTCGGCGCCGTAGACGCGCGGGGTCGATGCCGTCTTGCCGTCGG
>CAZMIS010000792.1:0-1524 GCA_964566325.1 uncultured Anaerolineales bacterium | reverse complement strand
CATCGGGCGCGTGCTCAAGCTGCTCGATCTTGACAACTCCGCGCTGCCCCGGCTATCTGCGCTGCTGCAGGGCGGCATCTCTCACCAGGTGCTGAACGCACGCAAGCATGACGAAGAATCGCAGATCATTGCTCGCGCAGGCGCGTTTGCCGCCGTCACCATCGCCACCAACATGGCTGGCCGCGGCGTCGACATCAAGCTCGGCGGCGAATTAAACGAGGAAGTCATTGCCGACGTCATCCGCGTGCTGGATAGCGCCGGAGTGGCTGAACCCTATGAAATGAACAACGAGGAACGCCGCAAGGAACTGCAGGCGCTCACGCCCGACCAGTACGGCATCTACGAGGAATCGGTTAAAGCCTTCCTCGACTACTTCGCCAACATGGAGAAGGTGCGCGAACTTGGCGGCCTGCATGTCATCGGCTCCGAGCGCCACGAAGCGCGCCGTATCGATAACCAGTTGCGCGGCCGTGCCGCCCGCCAGGGCGACCCCGGCTCCTCGCGTTTCTACCTCTCCCTGGAAGACGACCTGATGCGCCTCTTCGGCGGCGTGCAGATGGAAAACCTCATGGGACGCCTGCACGTGGATCCCAGTCTACCCATCGAAAGCGGCATCATCGGCCGCATGGTGGAGCAGTCACAGGAGCGCGTCGAAGGCAACAACTTTGACATCCGCAAGCATCTGCTTGAATATGACGACGTACTCAACGCGCAGCGCAAACGCATCTATGGCGAGCGCGACCTGGCTCTGAAGAAGGATGACCTGCATGAAGACGTGCTGGCCATCCTGCGCACCGAACTGCAGGAGCGCATCCCGAAAGCTCTCAAGGACGAGGAAGGTCCGTGGAAACTGCTGGCTTTCCTGGAAGAAGTGCAGCCCTCCATGTCCTTTGAGCAGGAAGACACCCGCGTACCGTCCTTCGCGATGGCGTTGGTGACCGAAGAATTGGAAGACCGCATCGAAGACAGCCACGGCAAGCGCTCGGTCAAGGATCATCTGCTCGACCTGGCCCGCGAGACTCTCGCCGTCGAAAACGAGCACCTCCTCTCCACCTCGCGCGTGCAGATCGACAAGACGCGTGAATCGATGGAAAAAGTCCTCGACGAACGTCTTGAAACACTCGATACCTATTTTGAAGGGTTGGAGGAAGGCGGCGAAGAAGGCAGCCAGCCGCGCCGTCCGCAGGAACTGCTTGATGAACTCTCAAACCTCGTGCGCATCCAGCTCCGCCTTGGCAGCGATGAATTGCGCCGTCTGCCCGAAGCCGACCAGGACATTAAAAAGAAACTGGCGGACCAGATCTCATCGGCACTGCTCAATCTGGCCCTCACCCGCATCATCGGCGCCTTCGAACGCCGCCTCGATGACAGCCTGGAGATGCGTCCTGCGCAACTGCTCGAACTGGGCTGGTCTGAGATCGAAGACGGCCTGATGCAGGCGTTGCAGGGCAGCCTGGAGAAACGCATCGAAACCCTCCTCGCCCCGCAGGGTTCCGTCAGTCAAAACATTGATACCGTGCTCTC
>CAZMIS010000791.1:0-1524 GCA_964566325.1 uncultured Anaerolineales bacterium | reverse complement strand
GTGACTCGCGGTAACTCCCGCAAGCCTGAAGGGCCAGCACAGGCGGAGCCGCATCGACGCCCTCAAGCTGCACAAAGACCAGGAGGCGCTCGTCGGGGGTCTCGCGGTCCCGGCCGCTGATCGCGAGCCGCTTGATTGTGTCGGTCGGGAGCGCCACGACGCCATCCTGGGGCGCCCGGCCGTTGATCGTGAGCCCGCCGACCGACGGAGGTCTCACGTCCATCTGACGGGACAACAGGCCATCGCGCGTGCCGGCCCAGAGTTGATGCCCCGCATCCAGGACGAGCGCCGTGATGAGCGTGCCACCGCCGGAGTGAACCCGGTGGGTCACCCAGCGCTCCCCGGATGTGGCCAGCACACCGGCTGACGTGCCGAGCCACAGCGCACCGCGATCGGCCAGTAATGTCGAGATCCGGGCCGGAACGGGCAGGTCCACCTGTTCCCAGAGCCCATCGCGGCCGCGCCACAGGAGTTGATCGTCGGTGGCCACCCACAGCGTGCCGTCGCCATCGCCCGCGAGATGTTCAACGCGCACGGGGCCAATCTCATCCACGCGAAACCACTCGTCGCCGCTGCGACGCCAGAGACCCTCGGAGGCGCCCACCCACAGCGCACCGTCGCCGGCGACGAGCAGCGAGGTGACGAACTGCCCCCGGAACTGCGCCACATTGTCCAGGACGCCATCGTCGGCCCAGCGGGCCAGTCCGTTGGCGCCGCCCATCCAGAGGCCACCCTCGGGATCCTCCGCGAACGCCAGCAGCGGCAGGGCCGGCAGCCCTGCCGGGCGGACCCTCCGGAAGGCCAGGGGCTCGCTCGTCAGGTAGCCCACGCCCGTGTTGGTCGCCACCCAAATGCGCCCTAACCTGTCCTCGTACAGGGTATTGATGCGATCGTCCGGCAGTCCATCCCTCTGCTGGATGGAGCGCCAGCCCTCGCCGTTCCATACCGCAATGCCACGCTCGCCGGTTCCCACCCACAACTCGCCGGAGCGCGACGCCAGGATGGCGCGGATCTGCTGCCCAGCGACGTGCGGATCAGCGATCGCCTCCCATGGCTGATCGAGGCCGCGCACAGTGGCTGCTGCTGCGTGCTGCGGAACAACACACACGCAGACCAGTCCGATCAGGGCCAGGCCGAGGATGATATGGACGAAACGGATATGAGTGAGGATTCGCATGGCGTTGCTTCCATTCTAATCACGGCACGATGACGCCATCATAGCATAGGCCGCAATAAAAAGCAACCCCATTTATTTGTCGATTACCAACACCTCGTACACCTGTGCGGCCAGCTGCGGCTCACTCACGGGGAGACCCACCGCAAGCTGCACGGGGCGTATCGCCGACGTCTGCTCGACCGCTTGCCCGGGCTGGCCGGTCACGGCGATGAAGGCGTGGCCCCACCTGAAGTGGCCGCGCAGGTCGCCGTGCAGGCCCAGCGCAGCCAGGGCATCCACCGCGGCGGCGCTCAGGTTCAGCGATGCCTCGTCGCGCACCGCACCGGCCACCGTGAGCCCGGGCGGGA
>CAZMIS010000790.1:0-1530 GCA_964566325.1 uncultured Anaerolineales bacterium | reverse complement strand
CTACCGGGTTGGCGCATTCGCCGCTCTTTCTCATCGGTGCCATGGTGTGGGACGGCGGCGACTTCGTCATTCGCCAGTATCTCGCACGGCACTACGGCGAGGAAGCGGCGGTGACCGCGCTCTTCCTTGACCTTGCCTGCGAGAAGCGCCTTTTCGTGTCCTTCAACGGCAAGTCCTTTGACCTGCCCTACGTGCGCACTCGCGCCGCCGCCTGCGGCATCCCCTGCGCGTTGGACGCCGCTCATCTCGACCTGCTGCACGAGTGCCGCCGCGCCTGGAAAGGCCATCTGCCGAACTGCAAGCTGCAGACGCTGGAGCAGCACATCTGCGGCCGTCCCCCGCGCGTGGGCGACATCCCCGGCGCGGAGATTCCGGAAGCCTATCATGCCTATGTGCGAACAGGGCACTCCGGACAGATGGCGCAGATCATCCGGCATAACCTGATGGACCTGGTGACGCTGGCGGAGTTGCTGGTGAAGTTGCCGGCGGAGTAGGAAGTAACTGTCCTGGCTGTTACGGAATCAGAATACATGCTTGGAGGGAATGCCACGGCGGGCAATCCCTACAAGGCAACTACTTCACATGGACTTTACCGCTTTCCTGAACGACATACGGCACAGTTCCGACTACCGCGACCAGATCGTCTACATACATGAAGTCGCGGCGAGTGACGCGCGACATGCGGAGCTTTCGCTGACTGAACCTCTCCTGCGCATGCTGGCGGCACGAGGCATCGGCCAACTCTACAGTCATCAGGTACTGGCGATCTCCGCCGCGCGCGAGGGGGCCGATGTGCTGGTAGCGACGGGCACGGCGTCGGGGAAATCGCTCTGCTTCCAGATTCCGATTCTCGAACGGCTGCTGAGCGAGCCCACCGCGACGGCGCTGTTGCTCTTTCCCACCAAGGCGCTCAGCCAGGACCAGTTCCAGGGGCTGCGCGCGGCGCTTGACGCGGCGACCTTGCCGGAGGTGCTGGCGGGGGTGTACGACGGCGACACGCCCAGCAGCACCCGTCGGAAACTGCGCGACGGCGCCAACCTCATCCTCACCAATCCCGACATGCTGCATGCGGGCATCCTGCCGCGGCACGCCCGGTGGGCGTCGTTCCTCTCCCGGTTGCGACTGGTGGTGCTGGACGAACTGCACGTCTACAGCGGCATATTCGGCTCCAACATGGCGAACGTGCTGCGGCGGCTGGCGCGGCTGTGCGCGCATTACGGCTCACGACTGCAATACCTGGCCTGTTCGGCGACGGTCGGCAATCCGCGGGAACTGGCACGGGCGCTGGAGCAACGGGCACGGGTGCGACCGGTACTGGTGCGACAGGTACGGGCGCCGCCACCGGAGCAGGTACTGCACCGGGCGCAACGGGTCCGAGTGGGGTTCCGGCAACATCGGGTGCCATCATCACCGGCATATCGGATCGCGAGAGCGGTGCGCAGGGTGTGCGGAGGTTGCGTGTCGCTGATGCGACGCCGCTCGATCCGGCCGCGGCCGCGGCTGCGGCGACGACGGGTGCTGCTGCAGGCG
>CAZMIS010000789.1:0-1532 GCA_964566325.1 uncultured Anaerolineales bacterium | reverse complement strand
CCTGGGGCCAATCGGTCGAGGATGAGGTGCCGTTTTGACCGCCATCCTCGACCATGCCCTGGCCTACGCCGGCTACGGCTGGCGCGTCGTGCCGCTGCATCACCTCAACGCCAAGGGCGCCTGCACCTGCTGCCGGACGGACTGTCCGACGCCGGGCAAGCACCCGCGCATCATCGACTGGCCCGCCCAGGCTACGTCCGACCTGGAGCGCATCCGCGCCTGGTGGAGCCGTTGGCCTGACGCCAACGTCGGCATCGCGCTCGGCGACGGGTTGGTGGACATCGAGACGGAGGCCTATGGCGATGGAGCCGATAACCTCGCCCGGTTGGAGTCCATCCACGGTCAGCTTCCCGACACCGTAAGCTGGACGAGTGGCGGTGGCGGTTGCCATCGCCTGTTCCGCACCGACCGGCCCATCCGCAATGCGGTCAGCATCGGGCAGGCCGATCTGCGCCTGGAGCGGACCTCCATTGATGTGCGTGGTGTCGGCGGGCTGGCGGTCCTACCGCCGTCCAACCACGCCTCGGGCAGCACCTACCGCTGGGGCAACCTGGCACCGGACGTCATGGAGGTCGAGGCGCTGCCCGCCGCTTGGGCCGAGTTCCTGCTCACCGAGCGGGAGCAGCCCATGACAGCGCAACCCGGCTCGGAGGGCGCGATCCCTGAGGGCCAACGTAACCAGGCGCTCGCCCGACAGGCCGGTGCCATGCGGCGCATCGGCATGTCGGAGCCGGCGATCACCGCCGCCCTCATCCAGACCAACACCGAGCGCTGCCGTCCGCCGCTGCCCGAGGCCGAGATCCGCTCCATCGCCAAATCCATCGCCCGCTATGAGCCGGACCAGGCCATGGTCGCGGCCATCGAGTGCCACTGGCAGCAGGACCAGCAGCGTGCCACCGCACCCGATCCGGCGTCCGAGGACCCCGGTCCGATTCCGCCAGAACTACTGCGCGTTCCCGGCTTCGTCGGCGCGGTGATGGACCACTGCCTCGCCACCGCGCCCTATCCCAACCAGGCGATGGCAGTCTGCGGAGCGCTGTCGCTGCAGGCATTCCTCGCCGGGAGGAAGATCCGCGAGCCGGGCGGGCTGCGCACCAACCTCTACCTCCTCGGCCTGGCGCATTCCTCGTCCGGCAAGGACTGGCCGCGCAAGCTGAACACCCGGATCCTGCACCACGTCGGCCTGTCGGACCAACTCGGCGACCGCTTCGCCTCGGGCGAGGGCCTGCAGGACGCGCTGCAGGTCAACCCGGCGATGCTGTTCCAGACCGACGAGATCGACGGGATGCTGCAGTCGATCAACAAGTCCCAGGACGCCCGCCATGAGGGCATCATGGGTGCGCTGCTCACGTTCTACACCTCGGCCGACAGCGTCGTGCCGATGCGGCGGAAGGCCGGACAGACCAATCCCGGCGTCATCGACCAGCCCTGCCTGGTGGTGTTCGGCACGGCCATTCCGAACCACTACTACGAGGCGCTCTCGGAGCGCATGCTGACCAATGGCTTCTTCGCCCGCATGGTCGTGGTCGAGG
>CAZMIS010000788.1:0-1533 GCA_964566325.1 uncultured Anaerolineales bacterium | reverse complement strand
CCCGGACCGCCACCGCCGTGAGCCATGGCAAAGGTCTTGTGTAAGTTTAGATGACAAACATCCGCTCCCATGAAACCGGGACTTGTTAATCCGACTTGTGCATTCATATTGGCACCGTCCATATAGACTAAGCCTTGGTTTGCATGAATAATGTCAATAATGTGTAGAATTTCTTCTTCAAACACTCCGTGTGTGGAAGGGTAAGTTATCATCAAACAAGCGAGATTGTCTTTGTTTTCTTCGGCTTTGTTTTTTAAATCTTCAATGTCGATTTCTCCATTCTCTGTAGCTTTTACCACGACGATTTTCATGCCTGCCATCGCTGCCGATGCGGGATTGGTGCCGTGTGCCGATGAAGGTATCAAACATACATTGCGATGAGCTTCGCCTTTGTCGTGGAAATAATTACGTATCACTATCAAGCCGGCATATTCGCCCGATGCTCCCGATTGTGGTTGTAAGGAAACGCCTGCAAAGCCTGTTATGTTTGCCAAATCGCGTTCCAAATCATGTATCATTTCCATATATCCTTCTGCTTGATTGGCAGGGACAAAAGGATGCATGTTCCCGAATTCACTCCAGGTAATGGGTAACATTTCGGCGGCAGCATTGAGTTTCATGGTGCAGGAACCGAGCGGTATCATGGCTCTGTTCAATGATAAATCTTTTATTTCCAATTTCTTTAAATAACGCATCATTTCCGTTTCGGAATGATAGGAGTTAAAAACTTTTTGGGTTAAATAGGCGGATTGACGTTGTAAGGAGGGAGCCAATTCGCTGTTTTTACAATTTCCCGAACAGCTGATGGCACTCACGTTTTTGCCGGCAGCTTGTGCCAATACAGATAGGATGGTATTGATATCATCGATGGTAGTGGTTTCGTCTATGCTGATGCCGATGCAATCTTCGCAGATATAGCGGAAATTAATACGTTTCTCTACGGCAATTTTTTCAATAAGCGGGGTCTTAACCGGCGATTGAAGGCAGAGCGTATCAAAGAAATATTTATTGAATTGTTTATAACCTAATTTTTGAACTTCGGTGTTGAGTAAAGCAGTGAGTTTATTAATTCGATTGGCGATAGCGGCAATCCCTTTTTGACCGTGATAAGCAGCATACATCCCCGACATGATGGCCATCAAAGCGGAGGCAGTACAAATGTTGGAAGTAGCTTTTTCACGTTTAATGTGTTGTTCTCTCGTTTGTAATGCCATACGCAAAGCTCTGTTTCCTTGAGCATCTATGGTAATACCGATGATACGTCCCGGCATTTGTCGTTTGAAATCTTCTTTACAGGCAAAAAATCCAACGGTAGGACCGCCGAAACCCATGGGAAGACCAAAGCGTTGGGAGGAACCTACCACACAATCGGCACCCCATTCTCCCGGAGGAGTTAACAATGCCAATGCCATTAAATCGGAGGCAACTAATACAAAACTGCCGTTTGCTTTGGCTTTGGCGACGAAATCGCTATAGTCTTTTATTTCACCCCATTGATTAGGATATTGTATCAAGCTGCCGAAAACGGCGGAA
>CAZMIS010000787.1:0-1534 GCA_964566325.1 uncultured Anaerolineales bacterium | reverse complement strand
TAAACGCTACAGTGGAGACAGAGAACTTGAAGATCCTTTGGCTGCTGTTCAAATGGGATTGATTTATGTAAATCCGGAAGGACCTAATGGGTTTCCTGATCCTTTAGCGTCTGGAAAAGATATTCGTGAAACTTTTGCTAGAATGGCTATGAATGACGAAGAAACGGTGGCATTGGTTGCGGGTGGTCACACTTTTGGAAAAGCTCACGGAGCCGGAGATGCGGCACTTGTGGGTAGAGAACCAGAGGGTGCCAGTATTGAAGAAATGGGAATGGGTTGGAAAAATGCGCACGGAACCGGAAAAGGCGGCGATACCATCACCAGCGGAATAGAAGGTGCCTGGAAACCAAATCCAACTACATGGGATAATGGTTATTTTGATACTTTATTGAAATTTGACTGGAAACTTACTAAAAGCCCGGCCGGTGCTTTTCAATGGATTCCTACTGATGAATCGGCTGCAACTTTAGTTGAAGATGCACATGATCCTACAAAACGTCATGCTCCGGTGATGACGACAGCGGATTTGGCTTTAAAATTAGACCCAATTTACGCTCCAATTTCAAAACGTTTTTTTGAAAATTTCTCCGAATTTGAAGATGCTTTTGCAAGAGCATGGTTCAAATTAACCCATAGAGATATGGGCCCGAAAACACGATATGTAGGTACAGAAATACCACAAGAAGATTTAATCTGGCAAGATCCTGTTCCGGTAGTAGATCACGAATTGGTTAATGATCA
The DNA here is from genome assembly GCA_964566325.1 of uncultured Anaerolineales bacterium. Classification (GTDB taxonomy): domain Bacteria; phylum Chloroflexota; class Anaerolineae; order CG2-30-64-16; family CG2-30-64-16; genus JALOOB01. The sequence goes on along the minus strand of CAZMIS010000787.1, from coordinate 793 downwards.
GGATGTAACCGAACTGAAAAATACTATTGTAGCTTCTGGTTTAACGGTTTCAGAGTTAGTAGGTACTGCTTGGGCTTCGGCTGCTTCCTTTAGAGGTTCTGATAAACGCGGTGGTGCCAATGGAGCCCGAATTCGTTTTGAACCACAAAGAAACTGGGAAGTCAACAATCCAGCGCAGCTAAGTAAAGTTTTATCAGTTTTAGAAAATATTCAACAAGCGTTCAATGCCAAACAAAGTGGTAGTAAGAAAATATCTTTTGCTGACATCATTGTACTTGCCGGTTGTGCTGCAGTAGAAAAAGCGGCTAAAGACGCAGGACATGAAGTAAAAGTGCCGTTTACAGCTGGAAGAACTGACGCATCATTAGAGCAAACAGATGTAGAATCGTTCAAAGTACTAGAGCCAAAAGCTGACGGTTTCAGAAATTACAAAGCCGCTTCTTGTAGCTCACCAACAGAAGCTTTATTGATTGATAAAGCGCAGTTGTTAAATCTTACAGCTCCCGAAATGACAGTATTGTTAGGCGGACTCAGAGTATTAAACGCCAACTACAACGGTTCTAAAAACGGAGTATTTACCAACAGACCCGGAGTATTGACAAATGATTTCTTTTTAAATATTCTGGATTTGGGTACCAAATGGAACGCAACAGATGATAAAGGCGAAACATTTGAAGGTAAAGACAGAAAATCAGGTGCTTCGAAATGGACGGCAACCAGAGCAGATTTGATCTTCGGTTCTAATTCAGAACTGAGAGCTTTGGCTGAGGTTTATGCAGAAAATGACGCTAAA
>CAZMIS010000786.1:0-1536 GCA_964566325.1 uncultured Anaerolineales bacterium | reverse complement strand
TGCCGTAGTCGATGACCTGTCCGCCGCCGCCCATGCCGGGAAAGCCGCCCCAGCCGCCACCGCCCCCGGAGGACTTGGGATCGGGCCAGTTGGCGCCGGGCTTGGACCCCGTCGGCGATTGCTTGACCACGTCGGCCACAAAGATGTACGTCTGCGTGCGAACGGCGGAGGGCTTCCACCCCTCCCGAATCGCCACGGCTCGCAGGCATGTGGTCTTGTCGATGGAGATGGGACCCGTGTAAAGCGTCCCGGATACCGTCGGGGCCTTCACCTGGCCGGGCACATTGCGCCCTCCGGACGGGGTGGCGCTGGTCTGCACCTGGCCGGGCAGTTCGCCGTCCAGCGAGTAGTAGATCGTCGCTTCGGAGGTCTCACAGGAGAGCTCAAGGGGGAAGGGGGCGTCACAGAAGCCATGCCCCCGGCTGAACGTGATCTCGCCGACCAGTCCTTCGTAGCCCCCCTGGTTGGCGGCTCCCGGCGTGGCCGGGACGAAATACCGCAGCTCGTTCCCTGCGTCCGGCCGGCGGCCATAGGAGACGTCCGCGGACAGCTTCGGTCGCACATCGGTTTCCGATGAGGATCGCAAGTTGCTCTCCGTGGCCCCTGACTTCAGCGGTGAGTCGAAGCTCACGGATGTCAGTGGTTATCGGCAACGAAGCCTCGGTCACTACGATTTCGGAACGCCCCTGGCCGGGCACTTCGGCGACCTGGTGCTGGACTCGTTGGCCCAACGGAGCGCTTACGAACTGGACAGCACCACACAGTTCAGCCCGAACATCGAGACCACGTACGAAGGCATCACCACCGAGGATCATGCATGGATCCGCGCCAGTGTTGATGTGAAACTTCCGGTCGGCTACGCTGAGGAAACGCCCTGCCTGGTGGTGACGCTTGCACGCATGGAAGGCAGCTACAACTACCGCACTGCCTGTCTGGATCCGGCCACGGCGGGCCAATGGACCACCCTGACCGTGGATTACTTGATCCCGAACGTGCGCGATGTGCGCGACCGCCTTCAGGTGTACGTATGGCACCGGGGCAAAGCTCCCGTGCTCATTGACGACCTGCGCGTCGATGCCTTCACGGTGATGCGCTGATCACCAACCGGCGTGCACGGTCATGGGTACGTTCAAGCCCCACCACCGCCTGCCTTCGGTCAACAGATCGATCTGTAAATGATAGGTGCCACGCTTCACGGGGCGTTCGATCACAACCCCCTGCACATGGCTTCCACCGGGAGGCAGGTCGATCTCCAGTTCCGTTCGCGAACCCTCCGCCAGCAAGATCGTACCGTCCTCCGCGAGCAGGTGATAGGCGAGGCGCATCGGCGATCCGTTCGCAAGGAATGAACCGAGCGTATGGCTTGAGCGGTTCGTGATGCGCACCTCCGCCACCGTATACCGATCGTGATCCATCTCGATCTCCGCAGCGAGCGGTTCGATCAAAATGTCCTTCGCCTGGATCCGCTGCTCCACGCTGTCGGGCATCAACGTGTTCATGCGCCCGATCCAGAACCTGCAGCTCGGCGGCCGGCAA
>CAZMIS010000785.1:0-1537 GCA_964566325.1 uncultured Anaerolineales bacterium | reverse complement strand
TACCAGGCGCCGCGGAAAGTGTCGCCGCCCAGCAGGCTCTCAACGTCGAAGTAGACACTGACCTCATTGTCGCCGCCCAGCGCGCCGGCAAAGGGCGGCGCCCCGGTCAGGCGGAGGACGTCGTTGACGCTGGCCGCCGCATTGCCGTAGTCGGGCGAGCCGGGCGCCGTGAACTCGAAGGCGAACGCCAGGCCATCGCTCGGCTCGACGGCCAAGGCGGTGAGAATCCCCGGGCTGGTGCCGGGGGAGACCAGGCCGTCGCCGCCGAGCATGCCGCTCAACGTTCCGGTGCCGTCGAGGATGGCGCCGCCGCTGATTGCGACTATCGGGCTGCCGGCGACCGTGCCGGTCACGCGCAGGGTCCCGTCGTCCACCTGGGTCAAGCCGCTGTAGGTGTTGGCGCCGGCGAGGGTGAGCATGCCGGAGCCTGTCTTGGTCAGCGTGGCGTCGTTGCCGCTGATCTGTCCGCTGCAGAGGGTGTCCTGATCGTTGTTGCCGACGGTCAGCGTGAAGCCCGTAGGCAGGGCGAGATTCTGTCCGCCCTCGAGTCCGCCGAGAATGGCGTCGCCGAGGCTGCCGAAGCTCACCGTTCCGCCGTAGTTGTTGTAGTCGAGCGTGCTGTTCTGCAAGGCCAGGCTGTCGCCGAGCGTGAGCGTCCCGCCGCTGACCCGGGTGTCGCCCGAGAAGGTGTTGGCCACACCGAGCGTGAGGTCGCCCGCGCCGGCCTTGGTCAGGCCGCCGCCGCCTTCGACCGTCCCGGAGAACGTGGTGGCCTTGCCGTTGGTGTCGAGCGTACCGCCGGGGCTTTCGAGGGTGACGCCGCGGCTGGTCGCGTAGGCGCCGCTGGTATTGACGCGCAGCGTGCCGCCGTCGAAGATCAGGGGCGCGGTGGCGCCGCCGAGCTGGTTGTCGTTGGTGAAGGTGACCACACCTGACTTGAAGATCGTCCCGCCGGTGTAGTCCTGGAGCGTCGTCAGCGCATTCTGGTTGCCGTTGTTGTAGCCGAACTTGGTGGTGCCGGTGAGGGAGTTGGTGGTCAGGGCGAGGGCGCCGCCGGACCACATCAGGGTGCCATCGGTCAACGTGCCGGCGTTTGGCAGGCTCAGGCGGCCGAAGGTCAGTTCGAGTGTGCCGTGCAGGTTGGCCTGTGGGGTGGCCAGGGCGAGCGTGGTGACCTCGCCGCCGCTGTTGACCGTGCCGGTGGCCGTGACCGTCGAGCCGGCGGGGATCGCCAAGTCGCCGATCGTGGTCGTCCGCCGCACGTGCGAGAAGCGCACGGTGGCGGCCGCGCCGGCGTCCACGGCGACGCGGTCATAGTTGATGGTGGTCGAATCGTTGGGGCCGTGGACGCTGCTCTGCAGGCCGAACGTCGAGCCGTCGCCCAGCGTCACCGGCCCCGCCACGGTGATCGTGCGCGGGGCCTCCCCACAGCCGCGACGCCACACCGCCCAGCTTGCCGGCCGGGACGCTGATGGGGTTGTAGAATGTCATGCCGGTTGCCCCACCCGCAATCTCGAGTATGCCGCCGTCGGCGCAC
>CAZMIS010000784.1:0-1549 GCA_964566325.1 uncultured Anaerolineales bacterium | reverse complement strand
CGAGAACACCCCCAGCAGCTGGCCGGCGACCGCCACTGGCACCGCCAGCAGCGAACGCACGCCCAGGTCCCGCATCGCCTGCAGGTCGGCGTCGGCATCTGCCGGCAGTTCGCCCAGCCGTGCGAAGCGCACCAGGGCGTCTGTGTTCAGGCGGGCATGGATCCACGGCAGAGCCTGCGCCGACCATTCCTCGATGCCGGGCACGCCGTCGGCGAACCAGTGGTGCGCGCGACGGAAGCGCTGGTCGTCGCCGATTTCCCACAGCGTCGCCCGGTCCGCGCCGAGGAAGGCCGCAATGTCGTGCAGGCCGGCTTCGATGATGCGCGCTTCGTCCTGGGGCATAGCGATCAGCAGTGCGCTCAGCGTGCGCGAGGCCAGACGCTCGAAGTCGAGCACGCGCTCGCGCTGCTGTTCGGCGTGCTGGCGCGCCAGTACGCTGGCGAAAACATCGGCGAGCAGCCGCATGCGGCCCAGCAACTCGTCCGGCCATTCGCGTTCGCGGCGCAACGACCCGAAGGTCAGGCTGCCGCGCAGGCGCCCGCCCACCCACATCGGCATGCCGACATGAGACTTCAGTCCCATGCGAGCAAAGGTGGACTTGTCTACCGCCGCTTGCGCCGGCAACTCATCCAGGCGGGCAAAGACCACGGGGCGGCCGGCGCGCGCGCAGCTCAAGGCCCAGGGATTGCTCTGCACGATGTCCGTCGGCGGCGTTCGATCGATGCCTTCCAAAGCCCAGGAATGCGTGGTCTCGATGCGTCCGGTGACCGCATCCACCGAGATCAGCGAGGAGCGGTCGATGTCCAGCGCCAGCACGATGCGGCGCAGCGCGTCTTCGATCGCCGCGTCGATGTGTCCGGCAGCCAGGCCGATGAAGCCGGCCGACAATTCTGCGAGCAGTCGTTCGAAGACCTGCAGTTCCGCATTCGACGAATGTGGACTCGGGTTCGCCTTGGGCGCTGGTAGGGTGGTGTCTGGGTTCGGCACGGCGGTGTCGCGTTCCTGCAGCCGCGAAGGCTCGCACGCCATCGTAGCTGGCACACGGGGATGCAGCGAGCCTCGATGCCGGCATCTTCTAGTCTGCAGTGGCATCTCGCGTACTGAATTCAACCCGGCTGGGCATTGCCATCTCCGGAACCCGCAGCTCGTACATCGTCACGCAGCAGTTGGTCGACGCCACCATGGCGGCACCTGCGGGCCGCAAGGACCATCCCAGCGCCGCCGATTACGACCCCAACTTACCGCCGGCACCCCGGGCCGCCGCCCAGCATTGAGCGCTACACATGATCGCTCTCTGCGATGGCCTTGCGCGGCCGAAATGACCGGAGCCAGTCGCGACACCGTCGAGTACCGAGATTGTCATCAGGGCCGCGACGGAAGCGTCAGGCCGCCCCGGGACCGGCGCCAGGAGTCTGGCCCGGCGCTCTTGAATTCGATGCGAGCTATCGAAGGACGCCTTTGTGGCACCGAGTCACACAACCTGTGTGCCCGCTCTGGGTCGAGCTCGTACAGCCAGGGTGGCCGCTCGAACGATCGCGATCTGAACACA
>CAZMIS010000783.1:0-1560 GCA_964566325.1 uncultured Anaerolineales bacterium | reverse complement strand
CAAGATCATTGCGACCTTCATCATGGGATCGCGGCGTCTCTACGATTGGCTGGATCGCAATCCACTGGTCGAGATGCACCCCGTGAGCTACACCAACAATCCTGCCGTCATCGCTCAGAACCGCGGCATGGTTGCGGTCAACGCAGCCCTCGAGGTCGATCTGCTCGGCCAGGTCTGCGCCGATACGCTGGGGACCAGCCAGTACAGCGGTGTCGGCGGCCAGGTGGACTTCGTTCGTGGTGCACGGCTGGCCGAAGGCGGCCGCGCCATCATCGTCCTCACCAGCACGGCGCGGGATGGCGAGGTCTCACGCATCACGCCGGTGCTGAAGACAGGCGCGGTGGTCACAACATCACGCAACGACGTGGACTATGTTGTGACCGAATATGGGGCGGCCAGGCTGCACGGCAAGACGGTCCGCGAACGAATGCGCGCCCTGATCGATGTGGCGCACCCGAAGTTCCGCGAAGGCCTGGCGCGCGCTGCCTACGATATCTACAAGGTGCGGCTGTAAGGCATCCTGCGCGGAGCGACCACAGGGAACGCAGTCGAAGGCCGCCAGCAGCCTGGACGCCTTCGACCGAGCGCATTACACATCTCTCCCCATCAGGGCGGACAAAGTGTTGGTCTCCGTGTTGAGCCTGGCCGCGGTGGAGAGGTTCACCCCGCCCGCCACCAGCAGCGCGGCCAGCAGCGCGGCTGCGCCCACACGTGCGACCGAGCCCGCAGTGCGGCCATTTCGTTGGCGCATCAACGCGGCCGAGGTGACGCTCGCGGCCGCGGCCATCATGCTCGCTTTGCGACGCTGCCGCCGGTTCGCATGGATGCCCAGGCCCAACAGATCGCTGATGGCAGCCAGGAGCGTCGGTTCTTCTGCCGCTTCGACCGGCGCCGGCCTGGTCGCAGGCGCCAAATCGAACTCGGTCAATATGCCATAGTGATCGGAATAGCCCAGCACGCCGTCCGGATTGGGATCGGGCGTTCCGCCAAGCACGAAACGCGAGCCGGCGATCTCCAGAGCGCCCTGGCCGCCCGAACGCGCGAAGACATAGTCGAACCGCTCGGGGGGATGAATCGTCGCGTAGCCGCTCCGCGCCGCCCCCGGGCCGGCCTCGTCAGGGGCATCGACCGTGCCACAGGTCTCCACAGGCCGCCTGAGGCGAGGAGGGTCCGATAGGTCAGATCATTGGAATGGCAATTCAGGTCGCAGGTGAGCACTGCCGGTGTATCGCCGGAGGTCGCACGCATGTAGTGGCCGGCCTCCAAAGCCTGGGCCACCCTGTGCGGGCCGAATCGATCCGGGCCAAACTCCAGGTAGGGCGCAATGAAATGCGCGTTGTAGACGTCCAGCGGGCCGGCAGGCGTCGCGATGCGCGCGCGGCCGACACCCTTGCCAGCATAGTAGTCGACGCGGATCAGATCCTGCGGCCGGCCGTTGAGTTGGAAGCGCAGGTAGCTGGTTTCTTCGATGGGATAGCGCGACAGGGTGAGCAGGCCGCTGCCTGCGACGCCGGAGTGAAAATAGTGGTGATGAATCAGGCCGCCTTCGGCCGCCGCGCG
>CAZMIS010000782.1:0-1560 GCA_964566325.1 uncultured Anaerolineales bacterium | reverse complement strand
GGCCCGAAATGACGGCCCTCAGCCTGCGCGGCGGGATCAACACGGGCGATGCGCTGGTGTTGCTGGAGACGGAGGGCGAGGATCAGCCCGAGCTGGAGGTGGACCTGCCCGCGGCGCTGGCCGTCCAGACCGGGCGCACCGTGGCGCCGTTGATCGGCGAGCCGTGGGTCTTCGAGGAGGTTGGCGGGCGGCGCTACCGCATCTCCGCGCGCAGCTTCTTCCCGCCCAACACGCCGGGCGCGGGCGCGCTGGCGGATGTGGTCCTGTCCTACGCAGACCCCCAGCCCGAGAAGGTGATCATCGACGCGTACTGCGGCGTGGGGCTCTTCTCCCTGGCACTGGCCGACGCGGGCGCGCATGTCATCGGCCTCGAATCGTCCCCTGCCGCGTGCGAGGATTTCGCGGCCAACGCAGGCGATCGGGAGAACGTGGAACTGCACGAAGGGCCCGTGGAGGAGATCCTCCCTGCCCTGCGGGAGGCCGGCCTCCGCCCGAGCACCGTCGTGCTCGACCCGCTGCACACCGGCGCGGGCCCCGACGTCATCGCCGCGCTGGCAGCGCTCCAGCCGCAGCGCATCGTGCTGGTCTCCGGTGATGCTGCGGCCCTCGGCCGCGATGCCGCGCACCTGGTGCAGGCCGGCTTCCGCCTGGTGGAGGCGCAGCCGGTGGACCTCTTCCCCCAGACCAGCCGGGTGGACGCGGTCTCGTTGTGGGAGAGATAGGGCGGCGCTCGAGACAGCCGGCCGGCAACTGATGAATGTCAACAAGCCGACCGTGTGGCGGCGGTCTTCGTGCTACCAGAGTCACCGCCTGGACGTCAACGTCCAGGCTACCCAGCAGCGCCCCCTGAAGAGGGCTTACGATACGCTAACCGGCTCATGTAGCCCGCTTGAGCGGGCGTTGCCAGGTAGCCCGGCGTCTTTAGCGCCGGGCGCCTCTGGGCCAGCGAGATGGTCGCATTCCCAGAGGCGCGCACGCCTCGTTTTGCTCCCAGCCCCGTCCCATGGTATACTCCATCCCGTAAGTCGGACTGAGACACGCGCCCCGGTATTCCAGCGGTGTCCCGGTCATCATCCAAAAGGAGTGTTCCACAATGGCTCTGTCGAAGGTTGATAAAAGCGCCATCATCCAGGAATACCACGTGCACGCGAGCGACACTGGATCGCCGGAAGTGCAGGTGGCGATCCTCACGACGCGCATCAATGCGCTCATCGGTCACCTGAAGACGCACAAGCAGGACCAGTCTTCGCGCCGCGGCCTGCTCAAGCTGGTTGGCCAGCGCCGTCGTCACCTTGCCTACCTGAGCAGCAAGGATCCGGAGCGCTACCAGGAGCTGATCAAGCGGCTCGGCTTGCGCAAGTAACAGCAGTTCGATTTGGCAGGACGAAAACCGTCAAAACGTAAGCGGACCTATGGACGAGTAGATGCGCTTTATCGTATCTACTCGTTTTGTCATTAAGGTCATTCGCCGGAAGGCGCAGGAATTGGGGAGTGGAACCCAGGCAGGGCCACGCGGAAAGACCTCCGAGGTCTGTGTTCCAGTCCCCAGTCCCTGAACCT
>CAZMIS010000781.1:0-1563 GCA_964566325.1 uncultured Anaerolineales bacterium | reverse complement strand
TGGAGTTGATCATGAAATAATTTGGGATATAGCAGTCAACCATCTGCCAATTAATTCATTGAGGAGAGGAATCGCGCCCCCTTTTTAATGTCTTGACACATTAACTATATTCCTATTATAATATGAATAGGATAAAGACACAATATGTATCTTACACTCAAATTAAAAGTAATTGCTGATGACCAGGCTCGCAAGAGCCTGGCAGATACTATTATACGCTTTACCGAGTCTTTTAACCGAGTTTGTAAATGCGGCTGGGAACAACAGCGTATAAACGGCGTTGAGTTGCACAAAGCAACTTATTACGATGAACGAGCGAAGACCGATCTTCCCGCGCAACTCACGGTCTCCGCCCGAATGAAAGCTACAGAAGCCTTGCTTTCTGCCAAGACCAAGCTCAAACAAATCGAAAAGCACAATCAATGGCGAATCTCAAAGGGGCTCAAACCCAAGAAAATTAATTGCCCGCAGTCTAAACTGTGTCCAATCAGATATGACAGCCACTCTGGCACCATTGATCTCAAAAATGGAACCGCTTCTCTAGCTTCGTTAAACGGACGGCAAAAGATTTCGCTTTTCCTCTCTGATTATCACAAGCAACGAGTGGGTTACTCGGTCAAATCAGCTGATCTCTGCATTGACCGCAAACAGCGAATGTTTCTCCATGTGGTTATAGATGTGCCAGACGTTGTCGCTCAAGACAGCTCTGAAATTGTTGGAATTGACCTTGGTGTCAACCGTCCAGCAGTAACCAGCGACAATAAATTCTTTGGTTTTAAGCGATGGAAAGCCATCGCTCAACGATACAATGTTCTCCGAACAGCCCTGCAAGCGAAAGGCACGAAATCTGCCAAACGACACATCAGAAAGACGGGCAGACAGCTTAACCGTTTCCGCACAGATTGTGACCATGTGCTTTCTAAGCGCATTGTTACATCTGTCAAGCCGGGCACCACGATTGTTCTCGAAGATCTGACCCATATCCGCGACCGTGTAAAAATCCGCAAAAGCCAAGACGAACAACGTAGGCGATTCCACTCTTGGAGCTTTAATCGCTTGCAGTTTTTCTTGGAATATAAGTCCAAAATTTACGGGGCCAAGGTTGAATATATCGATCCTCGATATACTTCGCAGAAGTGCTCCAGATGCGGACATATAGACAAGAAAAATCGAATCACCCAGTCTTGGTTCGTCTGTAAAAAGTGCGGTTTTCAACACAATGCGGATTTGAACGCGGCAAAGACAATTCGTGGAAACCACCAAGCCAGCAGGGGTATGACCGTTGCTGGTGGGTTGCCGTCACCCAACCTATCGTTTCAACCTTCAGATTGTTCTCAATCTGGGGTTAGGGACAAGCTCCCCATTTCAATGGGGAGAAGGTGACAGCTGAAAGCGTATAATAATAGCATGCAGTTGCCAGGCACGTCTACAGAATACATATCACCAAGCAGGACTCGCAGTATTGCGAGTCTTGTTATTGATATTTTGTTTATTCATTACAATGGTATTACATGCCTGGACAAGTCAGAGAGCAAAGAGTTGCGCACTGCGTATGCTCATAAG
>CAZMIS010000780.1:0-1572 GCA_964566325.1 uncultured Anaerolineales bacterium | reverse complement strand
GTTTAGTCAAGCTGTTTTACGGATAATCCGCTACTAATAAAATGCTTTACAAAAAGCGCACCCTGGAAAACGTGGGAATCTCAAATGTCGTTAGGAGATACTTATGTCAGACAAGGTGCGTGAAAACAGCAGCAAAGCTGCATTGAAAGAACTGAAAGAAGATTATCTTCGCATGCTCGAAGATTCCTTTCAAAACACATCCGAAATCAAAAAAGGAGATGTCGTTGAAGCCCCAATTGTAACGATTACGGATCAATTTATGATTGTAAACCTGGGCGGCAAGTTTGACGCCTATGCCGAAATCGGCGAGTTTGCTGACGATAAGGGTAATCTGCCCTACACAGTCGGTGACACCCTCAAAGGCTATATTGTGGATCAGAATGAACAAGGCTACGTGGTCGGCAAAAGCCTCACCAAGCAGCATGTGGACAAGCAATCCATTCGTGACGCCTATGAGAAGAGAATTCCGGTACAAGGCAAGATCTACTCCGTCACCAAAGGTGGCTTCAATGTTGACGTCTTGGGTGCCCGGGCTTTTTGTCCTGTGTCCCAAATCTCTGCCCGTCCTGTGGATGACACATCTGCTTTCATCGGTAAAACCATGGACTTCATGGTCATCGAATGTTCAGAAAACTGCCGCAGGATCGTGGTTTCTCACCGTCAACTGGCTGAACTTGAAGCAGCAGAAAAACGTGAAGCTGCCATGGCCAAGATCAATGTTGGTGACGTGGTAACCGGAAAAGTAATGCGTATGACCAGCTTTGGCGCTTTTGTTGATCTGGGTGGCGTGGAAGGCTTGATGCATGTGTCGGAAATCTCCTGGCAGCATGTGATCAAACCCCAGGACATCCTGAAACAAAGCCAGGAAATAGAAGTCAAGATCCTCTCCATCAATGGAGACAAGATCGCCCTCTCCATGAAAGCCTTGCAGGAAAACCCCTTTGCCCAGGTTCTTAGCGAACTGCGTGAAGGTGATGAAGTGAACTGCCGGGTGCTGAGACTGCACAATTTCGGTGCTTTTGCCGAGCTTAAGCCTGGCGTGGAAGGTTTGATCCCAGTTTCTGAGATGAGCCGCAACCGCAATGTGTCCCACCCCCGCGAAGTCCTCAAGGAAGGGGATTACGTACAGGTGCAGATCCTGCGGATCGATGCTGATACCCAAAAGATTTCCCTTTCTCTGAAAGCTCTGCAGCCAGATCCCTGGGCGAATATTCAGGACGAGGTAAAGCTGGAAGAGCCTTTTGAAGGCTATGTGGAATCATCGACCAATTTTGGCGTGTTTGTGACTATCAAAGATGGTATCACCGGATTGCTGCCTCGTTCCAGAGTGCGCAAGACTGATAACTTCAAGACAGGTGATCAGGTTACTCTGATGGTTACCGCCATCGATACCGAAAGCCACAGAATCACGCTTGACTATACAGACCGTACACCCGATGAAGTGGTGGCAACCAGCCGTCCCCGCAATGAAGACCGTGGTCCCAGAGAGCCCAGAGAAAGCTTTGGCAGCAGAAGAACCGGCGGTGGTCGCGGACGTAATGACGAAGAATGGCGTAAATACGCCAATCAGAA
>CAZMIS010000779.1:0-1573 GCA_964566325.1 uncultured Anaerolineales bacterium | reverse complement strand
CACGGGTGTCGGCCGCTGCCCGGCACTTGTTGATGCGCACCTCGCCCGAGCGGATGACGCGGTAGACATGCGTCTTGGGCACGCCCTTGAGGAAACGCAGCAGGAAGTTGTCGAGCCGCTGGCCGGCCGATTCCTCATCGACAACCAGATGCTGCACCGCAGGCACGACGGGGGTCGCCGCCACGGTCACCGCCGGCGGGCTGGAAAGGCCCCGCCTTTTCGGCCCGTTCGACGCGGCGACTTTGACCCCTATAATCCGTCGCTCCACGTTCGTGCGGTAAGTGCTTGATTTTCCGGAGTTTACCCGGGCATCAGCGAAGCACCGGCCGATCGTCGTGGCTGGTCGTGCGCAGGCTGTTTCGTCCGGCTTGCGCATGGTTCAAGGTGATGCAACGCCTGCCGGCGGTGCGTGGGCCGGGGCCCCAAAGTGGCCCGGCGGCGCGCCGATGCAGGTGGCAGAGAACTGCGAGAACCGAGCCGGCTCCAGCGGGCCTACCCGCGACAGCCGGCACCGAAAGATTTCCGGAGCTAGACGACCCACCGGTCGGCCTTGCTCCTGCGTAGCGGCAGCGTTGCCGGCCCATGCACCCCATCCGACTCCTTTGCCCCACCCCCGTTCGGCCCCGGCTTCCTGCCGGTGCGGCCCGCGGCGGCCATGGGCGCGCGCCGCGTGATCCGCGGCCCGGGAGCCGGCCGACCGCAGCAGCCGCCAACACCTCCGCCACGCACGCGCCAACGCTGCAAGGCTGACCGCCGACTCCGTCGCGGCGCCAACACAGTCCAGGGCATTTCGCGCCATCGGTTCCCTGCCTTTCTCGTGCATCGAGTCAAGACCGGCGCCCCCGACAGGGATGGCGCCGCTTTGGAGTGCACATGAAACGCATGCTGATCAACGCCACGCAGCCGGAAGAGCGGCGCCTGGCGATCGTCGATGGCCAGAAACTGCTCGACTTCGAGACCGAGATCGAAGGGCGCGAACAGCGCAAGGGCAACATCTACAAGGCCGTCATCACCCGCGTCGAGCCCTCGCTCGAAGCCTGTTTCGTCGACTACGGCGAGGATCGTCACGGTTTCCTGCCGTTCAAGGAGATTTCGCGCAATTACTTCCGGGACGGCGCCGACGTGAAGAGCGCGCGCATCCAGGACGTGGTGCGCGAAGGCGACAACCTGCTGGTGCAGGTCGAGAAGGAAGAGCGCGGCAACAAGGGCGCGGCGCTGACCACCTTCGTCAGCCTGGCCGGCCGCTACCTGGTGCTGATGCCCAACAACCCGCGCGGCGGTGGCGTGTCGCGCCGCATCGAGGGCGAAGACCGGGAAGAGCTGAAGGAAAACCTCGACCAGCTCGAATACCCCAAGGGCATGAGCCTGATCGCCCGCACTGCCGGCATCGGCCGCAGCGCACCCGAGCTGCAGTGGGACCTGAATTACATGCTCAAGCTCTGGAGCGCCATCGACGGCGCTTCGAAGGCGGGCAAAGGCGCGTTCCTGATCTACCAGGAATCGTCGCTCGTGATCCGCGCGATCCGCGACTACTTCACGTCGGATATCGGCGAGATCCTGATCGATACCGACG
>CAZMIS010000778.1:0-1575 GCA_964566325.1 uncultured Anaerolineales bacterium | reverse complement strand
CCGACCTTCTCGATGCCCCCGTTCGTCATCCCCGGAGTAACTGGATCGCAAATCACCTGGAGCATCGACGGAGCGATCCCGCACCCGTTTGCGATTCTCGCCGACCTATCCGGGGGGCCGGTCGATCTGTTTGGCGAACGCTTCTATCTGGGCTTCAGCCCGGTCCTCACGACCCTCAGCGTTTCACCGCTGAGCACCGGCCCCGTGCAGCAGACGATCAGCATCCCGACCGTGCCTGGCATGTTGGGCGTGTCGATCTACGGCCAGCCAGTCGTGTTTGATGCCCTCGCCCCGAACGGCGTGTTCCGCACGCTGAACGGCGCCAGCACCACCTACCAAGGCGCTGGCAGTCCGACTGGCTCCGCCTTTGACGACCCCATCGGTGAGGGGTTTACCGGCAACTTCCGCGCGGACGTGGCAGGCCACATTCGCGGCGGTGCCGTTCTACGCCGCACTCATGAGACCATCGACCCCCAGGGAATGCCGTTCTTTCAAGGTCTCCAGAATCCGCTGCATCCACAAGGTTCCCGCGAACAGATGGTCTTCCGGACCCAGGATGTTGGCGCCACGGGCGAGCCTGAACTGCTCGTTGCCGTGCGCTGGAAGCCGCTTGGGTTGGTGACAAACGGCACGATCCATGACCTCGAGATGCGCATCGGGCACACCGCTGTCGTGCCCGACTACCGAGTCGACAACTTCTCTGCGTTGCCGATCGCGCCAAACTCCGGTCTCGACGCGTTGTTTGCGAGCAACTACCTGCCAGGCGCGCACCCGGTTTCGTGCTTCCGAGGCCGGTATGACATCGACCCCACCCGGCAAACCGGGAACGGCTACCTGCCCTATCCATCGATTACTCCATTTGCGTACGACGGTGTCTCGAGCCTTTTGCTCGAATTCCTCGTCGCCGACGATCCCTTGAACTTCAACATCACGGGTGCAGCGGTCCGCATCATGGTGCAATCCTCCCCGCTGCCAGGCGCGCGGCTCTGGGCCAGCGGCACTCCGTTCCAACCGATGCCGATTCCCATGCCCTCGCAGGTGACACAGGGCATTCCCGACAATGCGATGCACGAGCTCGAGCTCGACTTCGCACGAGTGCAGACCTACGCGCAATCCCCGTGGATCGATTCGCAGAACGCCAACCCTGACTACGACCCACCGGTCATGGCTGCTTCGATTCCGAATGGCTCCAGCTTGCGCATCGAGTATCGGGGCTCGGCAAGTGCCAACGGCGCGAGCCCGACGGCGTGGTCCTTGAGCCAGGATGTGGCGGACGGTTCGCGCTACCTCCAGTTCCGGTTGACGTTTGTCGCCAACCTGTTCACTGGCGAGAGCCCGATCGTTGACACCTTGGCGGTGCCTGCCCACTGAGCAAGTGAGAGAGTCGCCAGAAACAAAGCAGCCCTCGCCATCCGTTCTGGATGACGAGGGCTGCTTTGCTAACGGGCTTGCTAACGGGCCCGACTCAGCTCACTTCTTGCTCTTGGCGAGCAGGTTCTGCACCGCAAACTTGAGCAGGCCTTCGCTGCCCGAGCCAACGGTGATCAGCGCGATGTTGCCATCGGGACCGACGAC
>CAZMIS010000777.1:0-1583 GCA_964566325.1 uncultured Anaerolineales bacterium | reverse complement strand
TGTTTCGAGGGGCCCACGGGGGTGAGCGCCTGGGGCACACTCTGCCCAGCGGCCGGCCCGCAGTCTTCAAGCCGGGATCAAAGGTTCTCAAACGCCGCCGCCGCTGTCTTTGCCATGGGGAGTACCGCTGGTGACGATCGCCGGTGCCGACGAACCGTTGAGCTTCGGCCACTTCGAGCTGCAGCCGGCACAGCGCGCGCTTCGCGTGCGTGGCGAGTCGGTGGCCATCGGCAGCCGCGCTTTCGATGTGCTGCTCGTGCTGGCCGAGCGTCACGAGCGGCTGGTCACCAAGCAGGAGCTGCTCGACCTCGTCTGGCCCGGCTTGGTGGTGGAGGAACACAACATCGCCACCCAGATCGGCAACCTGCGCAAGGTGCTGGGTGCCAGCGCGATCGCGACGCTGCCGGGGTACGGATACCGGTTGACGGTGCAGCGGCAGGCCGGGACGGCCGCGCCACCGGCGCCGGCGGCGGTGCAGCCCGCGCGCCACAACCTGCCGGATCAGCGCACCCGCTTCATCGGCCGCGAGGCTGCGCTCGCCGACCTGGCACGCCTGATCTCGTCAGCGCGGCTGCTCACATTGACCGGCATCGGCGGCTGCGGCAAGACGCGGCTGGCGCTGCAGTTCGCGCGGCAGCAGTGCACGGCGTTTGCCGAAGGCGGCGTGTGGTTCGTCGATCTCGCGCCGCTGAAGGATGCGGCGCGGGTCGCCTCCACCTGCGCGGCCCTGCTCGGCCTGCACGACGAGGCCGACGCGCCGCTGATGGACCGCCTGCTGGCTTGCGTGGCCACGCGGCGCATGCTGCTGGTGCTGGACAACTGCGAGCACGTGATGGACGGTGTGGTCGCCCTGGCGGATGCGCTGCTGGCCGGTGCGCCCGGCGCGACGATTCTCGCCACGAGCCGCGAGGCCCTGGGGCTGGCGGGCGAGCAGATCTATCGCGTGCCGTCGCTCTCGCTTCCGGCCACGGGTGGCCTGCCGGAGGTGCGCGAGGCGGAGTCGGCCCGCGTGTTCGTGGATCGCGCGCGGCTCGTGTCGGCCGACTTCGAGCTCGACGCGGGCAATGCCGCGGCGATCGCCGAGATCTGCCGGCGCCTGGACGGCATCGCGCTGGCGATCGAGCTGGCGGCCGCGCGGGTGACGATGCTGCCGGTGGCCGACATTGCGCAGCGGCTCGATGATCGCTTCCGCCTGCTGACCGCGGGCAACCGTGCCCTGCCGCGGCACCAGACGCTGAACGCGGCGCTGCAGTGGAGCTACGAGCTGCTGGCGCCGCAGGAGCAGCACATGCTGCGCCAGGTGGCGGTGTTCGCCGGCGGATGGACGCTGCAGGCCGCGGCCGACATCGCCCAGACCGCCGACGAGTACGAAGCCCTGACGCTCCTGACCCGCCTGCACGACAAGTCGCTGCTGGTCGTCGATCACGACGCTGCCTCCAGCCGGCCCCGCTACCGGATGCTGGAGACGGTCTGCCAGTACGCCCTCGATCGCCTGAACGATCGCGGCGAAGGCGAGGCCGCCCGGGACCGGCACCTGGCCCACTACCTTGCGCTCGCCGAAGCGGCGGAGCCGCACTTTCGCG
>CAZMIS010000776.1:0-1589 GCA_964566325.1 uncultured Anaerolineales bacterium | reverse complement strand
CGCAGATATCCAACTGGCTTTGCTAGCAGTGCGTGGAACGCACGATGCGACCGCCTTCACGCGGCTGCTGCTATGTCGTGACGAGGTGGATCGGCGCGAATCAGCGCTTGAATACGCCAACCAGTTTCCGCTGGCGATGCTGGCGGTCGGGGACATTGATGCAGCCCTCTCCTTTGTGCAGTACTTCCCAGGACAGGGCTACGAGGTCGTCGACGCCCTGCTGGCGCGCGGTGACTTCGAGTGTGCGAAGGAGCTTTTTGAAAGCCTCGAGCCACTGTCGCAGCTCCATACGTCCAAGTTTCAGAATCACGGGCACGACCACAACATCAAGGAGTTCGAGAGGTGGGCAAGGCGCGCTGTCCACTTCCGAGACTCCGAGCAGATCCAGATAGCGATTGACCACCTCGCCGCAGAAGGGCTACGTCAGCCCGAAAAGGTGAATCCGCAAACTGTCGCCTCGCTGCGGATGCATCTGAGGAGGGAAGCCGCAGAGGCGATGCTCCTTCAGAAGGTTGGCGCCGATCCACAAGAAATCTGCAGCAAACTCGGGGTAGCCAACGAGGACAAGCCGTCGGTGATGGTTCACGCAGGGCTTTTGGCCAGTCGACGTGGCGACGTTGCGCAAGCGCTTGCACTGTTTGATGCTGCTGCCGCCCATCCTGACTTCGGAGAGGTGCCCAACGGCTACCGCCGCCGGATGGCGCTGATTGCATTCGAAGCTGACCGTCGTGACCTAGCCGAGGTCTTGTTCGTCAAGTTGGTCGCACCGATGATCTCCATGTGCGACCACGAGACGGACCTGGCTGGGCTGGGTGATCTGGTCGGCGCGGTGATGCATCACGCGAGGCTTTGCACCCTGCTCAATAGGCCGCTGCCAAGCGCGACACCGTCGAAGCACACCTTCCTTCATCCATTCCAACAGCACGCCTCGACGATAGGCGTGCTTCTAGGTCGCGTCGCCGTCGACAACGCGTCCTTACCGGCTGGCAGCATCCAGGACGAAGCCCGCGTTTCCCTTGGGTACGTCTTACGTCTGACATCAGAAGGCGGCAGCGACTCATATCGCATACAGCAGGCCTTCAAAGCGGTCCCTGTGCTCGCGCAAGCGCTGCTGAGGCTTGGCGCAAAGTGTGGCGAGGATGAGTACCCCGCGGTACTTAGAGAAATTGACGCAGCCATCGCCTCATCGACGCTGTGGGGTACTACGTACCTGCGACGCAGATTGGCCGTCGACGCGTATCGGGTTGATGGTGACCGGGTTGCGGCAGTCGATCGGCTCAACGCCCTCGTGGCGGAGCTTCAAGAGAGCACGCCAAGCGAGCAGATCGACGGGTTAGCGGATCTGGCCATCGGGTTGGCTGCGGTCGGGGACTTGGATCGGGCGAAACAGTTGCTGGCGACGGTTCCCGAGCAATGCCTTGGCTACGCGTTGGCTCCCAAGAAAGACCCGCAGTACGCAATCTGGCGAGACATCTTGGTCCTTGCGAACGCCGCTGACCCTGAGAACCGTGTCAAGCGGGTCTCGACCTTGATGCGCCAGGTCGGCGGCATGACCGAAACGGAAGGGTCGTCGGCCGCGCATCGCCTGA
>CAZMIS010000775.1:0-1593 GCA_964566325.1 uncultured Anaerolineales bacterium | reverse complement strand
TGGAACGGGTGGTCATGAGAATGTCTCCTGTCATGGTCGAAAGCGGTTGGGGGCGTTGAATCGGATCAGCCCAGGATGCGCGTGCGGCGCTTCTCGAACTCGGGCCAGACTTCGGGGTTGATCAGGCGCTGGGGGCGCTCGCCCGCCAGCAGGCCGACGATCTGCTCGGCGCTGATGCTGGCGACATTGCGGCGGCCTTCGTGGGTCACGCCCGCCACGTGAAAGGTGGCGAACACGTTGTCCATCGCGAGCAAGGGGTGCGCGAGCGGTGGCGGCTCCTGGTCCCAGACATCGATGCCCGCGCCGGCAAGCTGGCCCGACTTCAACGCCTGCACGAGCGCCGCTTCGTCGTGGATGCCGCCACGCGCCGTGGTGACGAAGATCGCGCCCTTCTTCATCCTCGCGAAGGTGTCGGCGTTCATCATCCTCAGGGTGCTCTTGTCGCGCGGGCAGTGCAGCGACACGAAGTCCGCCTGCGCCAGCAACTCTTCGAACGACACCGGCCTGGCGCCGCGCCGCTCGATCTCGTCGGCGGAGAGGAGCGGATCGGTGGCGATCACGTCCATGCCGAACGCGCGGGCCAGCGCCGCAACGCGCCTGCCGATGTGGCCGATGCCGACCAGGCCCACGGTATGGCCGCGGATCTCGTGACCCATCACGTCCTCGCGGGCGTAACCGATCTCGCGGCGCATGCGTCGATCACCTTCGATCATCCTTCGCGAGACACCCAGCATCAGCGCGAGCGTGTGTTCCGCGACCGAGGCTGCGTTCCCGCCGGCCTGGTTGACGACGGCCACGCCCGCTGCCGTGCAGGCGGCCACGTCCACGGTGTCGTAGCCCGCACCACCTGCCGACACGCACAGCAGGTTCGGGCACCGCGCGAGCAGTTCGGCTCGGGCGAAGTAGGGCTGCGGCAGTTCGTCCTTGGCTGCCGAGATGTGATAGACATGCGCCCCGGCCAGCAGGTCCCACGCCATGGAGGGATCGCCTGCGATGGGGAAGACGGCCAGCGAGATGTCCGGTGTACCTGCCAAGCCCTCGTCGAAGGCGCGGTCGATCCAAAGGTCCGAGCGGACCACCCGCTTCTGGATGGTGGTCATCTCAGTACCGCCCGGCCGTTCCGAAGGTACTGAGCGCCCCCTCGGGGGGCAGCGAGCGCAGCGAGCGTGGGGGCTTCATTTCAGCGCGGCTCCGTGTTGCAGCCGATGCGTTTGAGCGTGGCGTCGATCCAGGCCGTGTCGAGCGTGCCCGCCGCGATGTCCGCGAGCATCTTCTTCTCGGCATCCATCTTCTGGTGTGTCGCAGCCAGCACGGCTTCGGCGTCGTCGATGGGCACGCACAGCAGGCCATCCGCATCGCCGACGACCAGGTCGCCAGGATGGATCACCATGCCGTCGATCGAGATCGGGACGTTGATCTCTCCGGGGCCATCCTTGTACGGCCCACGGTGGGTTACACCTGCGGCGTAGAGCGGGAAGCTGCCTTGGCCGATCTCTTCGGAGTCGCGCACGGCGCCATTCAGCACCACGCCGGCCACCCCGATCTTGACCGCCGTGGCCATCATGATTTCGCCGAACAGCGAGTTGGTGAGGT
>CAZMIS010000774.1:0-1596 GCA_964566325.1 uncultured Anaerolineales bacterium | reverse complement strand
GCGGACGGACCATCGGCCACCACCTGACCCTCGTCCATGATGACCGAGCGCTCGAACAGCTCCATCACCATGCGGATGTCGTGGGTCGCGACGAGCATGGTCTGAGGCAGCGTGCGGATGAGGTTAATCAGGCCGCGGCGAGCGCGCGGATCGAGCCCGGCGGTCGGCTCGTCAAGGATCAGGATCTCGGGGCGCATCGACAGGACCGTTGCGATTGCGATGCGTTTCTTCTCCCCGGTGCTGAGATGGTGCGAGACGCGCTCCTTGTACGCAGCCATCCTGACGGCCTCGAGGGCCTCATCGACGCGGGCCGCGACCTCGTTCTTGGGCAGCCCCTGGTAGATCGGCCCAAATGCGACGTCGTCGAAGACGGTGGGCGAGAAGAGCTGATCGTCCGGATTCTGAAACACGAGGCCGACCGCGGCCCGGACCCGGCCCAGATTCTTGTCGATCACGGGCATGCCGGCTGAGCGGACCAAGCCCGACTGGACGCGCAGGATCCCGTTCAGGTGCAGGATGAGCGTGGACTTGCCTGCGCCGTTTGGCCCGAGCAGGGCAACCTTCTCTCTCGGCGCGACGGTGAGGGTGACATCCCGCAGGGCTTGATGGCCGTCTGGATAGGTGTATGAGAGATGTTCGACTTCAACGGTGTGATGCATGACGTCTCGTTCTTCCGGGCGGGTCAGAGAACCAGCCCGAGCAGCATGATCAGGATCAGCAGCAGCAGTCCGCCGCCCAGGACCGCCCAGGCGGGACCGGAGATGGGCGGTCGCTCCATGCCGCGCACTTCACCGTCGTAGCCGCGCGCGGCCATCGCCGCGTAGATGCGCTCGGAGCGGTCGAACGAACGCAGCATTAGATTGCCAGCCATGCCGCCAGTGACCCGGGCACGCCAGGCCAGCGAGCCGCCTACGCGGCCGTCGTTGCGTCCTCCCGCCTCTGCCCGACCGCTGCGCGCCTCGCGGGCCCGCATGAGGCGGAGCACCTCGTCGACCAGGACGAACAGGTAGCGCCACATCAGGCCGATCACCGCAACGAGCAGCTTGGGCAGGCGCAGGCTGCGCATGGCGGCCAGCAGCTGGGGAAAGGGCGTGGTCGACGCGAGGACGATCGCCATCTGGACCGACAGCCACGACTTGAGCGCCACACTGGCGAAGCGCGCGAGTCCCGGCGAGCTCAGCGTCAGGGTCCAGGGTCCGACCGGCAGCGACGCTAACGCATCGCCCGGGGTGGTGAACATCAGCGGCGCGGCGGCCAGCACGAAGGGCGCGGCCAGGACCGCGCGCTTCATCACGAACCCCACGCCCAGTTCGGACAGGAGGACGACCGAGAGGACGACCGCGAACAGCAGCACGTACACGGGCCAGGCGCCCGGCCGTGCCAGCGCGGTGGTCACGATGAACGCGACCGCCAGGACGAGCTTGACGCGTGCATCGAGCGCGTGCACCAGCGAGCGGCGATGCCGGTACGGATCCAGAAAGTGCGCGTGCATAGGTTCCTTCAGGTCGGGATCGGCTGCGCGACGGCGCCTAGGATTCTGCGGAACGGTTGCGCCGCGAGTAGGCGAGCCCGGCCACGACCGCGAGCACCAACAAT
>CAZMIS010000773.1:0-1598 GCA_964566325.1 uncultured Anaerolineales bacterium | reverse complement strand
GTTGGACGTCGGCATGGACGGCATCACGATCACGGACGAGCGCAAGCAGCAGGTTGACTTCTCCGAGCCGTACATCCTGTCGCAGCAGTTCATGCTGGTGCGCGCGGACGAGACGCGCTTCGCCACTGCCGCCGAGTTCGCCGCCAACAACGACCTGTTGGTAGGCTCGCAGGCGGGCACGACCAACTTCTACGTCGCGGTGTACAACGTGCTGGACGGCGACGAGGCGAACCCGCGCATCAAGCTGTTCGAGACATTCGGTGCGGCCGTGCAGGCGTTGATCGCGGGCGACGTGGACACGGTGCTGATGGACTCCGCGTCCTCCGCGGGTTACGTCGGCGCGAACCCGGACAAGCTGAAGGCGCTCGACGAGGCGCTGGGCACGGAGCATTTCGGCTACATCTTCACGCCCGGCTCCGACCTGGTGGCGCCGTTCAACGCGGCCATCGACAGCATGAAGACGGATGGGTTCCTCAACAAGATGAACACGCGGTGGTTCTACCTGTACGACGCCGCGGCGCAATAACGAATCCAATGCAGACACCTGCAGCCGCCTGCGGTCGCCGCAGGACGGCGCAGGTGTTTGCGTGTCTGTGGTGAGTGAATGATACTGGTGAAGCGACTGTCGCGGCTGCCCTACTGGCTGCTGGCGACCATATTGCTGGGCATCGTTTTCCTGTGGATCATGCTGTCGCGGGGCGATTACCGCGTCATCCTGGCCGCAGTCTCGAAGGGCGTCGGCACGACGGTCTACGTCACGCTGATCGCGTTCATCCTGGCAACCTTCTTCGGCCTGGTCCTGGGGCTGCTGCGCGTGTCGAACAACCGGCTGGCGCGTGAGGCCTCGATGTTCTACGTCGAGATCCTGCGAGCGATCCCCATGCTGGTGATCCTCTACTACATCGCGTTCGTGGGCGCGCCCGGGCTGGCGCAAGCCATCAACTGGGTCGGCGACATGATCGGCCGCCTGCCCCTGGTGGGGGGCCTGGGCACGGCGTTGGCCGAGTTCCAGGTGCGGGACCTGAGCTTCACCACGCGTGCCATCCTGGCCCTGACGATCGGCTACAGCGCGTTCATCGCAGAGATCTTCCGCGCGGGCATCGAGTCGATCTGCGCGGGGCAGATGGAGGCCGCGCGCTCGCTGGGCATGACCTACCGGCAGGCGATGGAGAACGTGATCCTGCCCCAGGCGATCCGCACCGTGCTGCCGCCGCTGGGCAACGACTTCATCGCGATGCTCAAGGACTCGTCGCTGGTGTCCGTGCTCGGCGTTCAGGACATCACCCAGCTGGGCAAGGTGTACTCGGCCAGCACGTTCCGCTTCTTTGAGACGTACAACGTGGTGGCGTTCCTCTACCTGGTCATGACGATCGGACTGGCGCTGCTGGTGCGCGGCCTCGAGCGCCGCATGAAGGTGGAGAAATAGCGCAGCCGGTATCTCGGTCGTGGAGACGTAGCATGCTACGTCTCTACAGTTGTTGTATACAGACAACTGCTGTGCACAGGCATTAGGTGCAGGCATCACGCATCGGGCGATCACATGCAGCCAGACAACGACTTCCTCCTCGACCCCGGCATCCACTTCCTGAATCACGGCT
>CAZMIS010000772.1:0-1600 GCA_964566325.1 uncultured Anaerolineales bacterium | reverse complement strand
AGGAAGTCCACATCGATGTCGATAACGACAGCGTCGGCATCGTTGTTGAGATGCTGGGGCAACGCAAGGGCAAGATGACCAATATGACTAATAACCCGGATGGAACGGTGCATCTGATCTATTCGATGCCGACCCGAGGCTTGTTGGGTTTTCGATATAAATTCTTGAACGCCACACGCGGCAAAGGTATCTTAAATAGCTTCTATGTGGGAGATCAGCCACTCGAGGGCGCCATCGACAGCAAAACCACCAGCTCAATTGTGGCACGGGAGGATGGAGTTTCTTCGACTTATGGTTTGAAAAATGCGGAACCCCGGGGAATTCTCTTTATTGGACCCGGAGTTGAAGTCTACGAAGGCATGATTGTGGGTGAAACTCCCAGGTCTCAGGATCTTTCGATCAACATTGCCAAGAAAAAGCATCTGACCAATATGCGCCAATCGATCAGGGATCTGGATGAAAGACTCAATACCCCAAGGCAAATGAGTCTGGATGAGATGATCGAATATTTGGGAGCAGACGAACTGCTGGAAGTTACCCCCGAGAGCTTGCGGCTTAGAAAACGCATTTTAAATACCCATGATCGTCTCAGGGATGAGAAGAACGCGGAAGACGACGAAGATTAGGCTTAGGATTTATTAATTAATAGGTATTGCGCGTAGTATAAAGCGTTTAGAAAGTAAACCTGTTACTTGAGTTCGAAACGAAAAAAGTGCGCCTGCAAAAGGTTGAGCGCTTTTTTCGTTTTCAGACAGGTCAACCGATGCACTGGTAATGTAAAGCGTGCGAAGGTCGGTTCCGCCAAAGGTGACCGATGTGGGGCGGCTGACTGGAAGGAGAATCTGCGCTAACTCCACACCTTCAGGCGAAAGTTGCACAACGCGTCCGCCATCCCAAATAGCGACCCATAGATTGCCTTCCGAATCGATAGTCAAACCGTCAGGCGTACCTTCATGAGGAGTGTAGAAGACATTTTTACCTGTGAGTTCGCAGCCTTGCAGGGTGTAGCGATAGATCTTGTGGTCGAGAGAATCGGTGTGGAAAAAGAACCTGCCATCCAGGCTCCAACCAATTCCGTTAGAGATTGAGATGTTTTCCAGGAGCCTGCTACAAGTTAGATCGTTTGAAAGGCGATATAGTTTTGAGGTGCCTCGAGGACCTTTTGAGCCCGCCCAAAATTCGCCCTCGGGTGAGACCTTGCCATCGTTAAACATGGAACCAGAAGCTTTGGGAATCACATCCAGGGTGTTGGACGGTGGAGGATCTCCAGGCCGATAGAAGGCAAATCCAAGCTCAGTCGCGAGCAGAAGGTGATCAGTTTCTGTAAGAGCAATACTTCCAAGTTTTTGACCTATCTGATGGACATTGAAGTCAAGATTATCTGAATGGTACTCATAAAGCAAACCAAGATCGATGTCGATCCAGAAGAGCGTTTGGCGATCTGGATCCCAAAGAGGGGATTCTCCCAGAACATTCTCACAAGGAATGAAAGGTTGCTCTATCGAGTAGGTGTGCATGCTGGGATTTTACCAGCAGAAGGAGGGGTTGAGCGAGTTCAAACACATGTGAGACGATAGGGCTTTACAAAAAAGCACATTGG
>CAZMIS010000771.1:0-1601 GCA_964566325.1 uncultured Anaerolineales bacterium | reverse complement strand
TTTCCGCAACGGCGGAGAGGATGCGCTGGTTGGCCTGGTGAGGCACGAACCAGTCAATGTCCTTCACTTCGATCCCGGCCTGCTGGGCGGCCGCCCGCACGCTGTCCGATATCTTGCCGACGGCGTGCTTGAACACCTGATTGCCCACCATGCGGAGGTGGCCAACCGTCTGCGTCGTCGACGGGCCGCCATCGACATAGAGCAACTCGCGGAACTTGCCGTCCGAGCGCAGATGAATGCCCTTCACGCCCCGGTCGCCGGCCTTTGCCTTCTCCTGGCGCTCCAGCACCACAGCCCCAGCCCCATCACCGAACAGCACGCACGTCGAACGGTCAGACCAGTCGAGAATGCGCGAGAAGGTTTCCGCGCCGATCACCAGCGCCCGCTCGAACTGCCCGCGCGCGAGGAAGTTGTCCGCCGTCGCCACAGCATAGACGAAGCCAGAGCACACAGCCTGAACGTCGAACGCCGCGCCGCGCGAGATGCCCAGCTTGTGCTGGATCACAGTCGCCGTCGCCGGGAAAGTGTAATCCGGCGTCGCGGTCGCGCAGATGATCAGGTCGATATCGTCCGGACCTATGCCTGCCGCATCCATCGCCTTCTTCGCCGCGGCAGCACCAAGGTCGGACGTCGTCTCGCCGTCCGCCGCAATGTGCCGCTTCTTGATTCCAGTGCGCGCCGTGATCCATTCGTCCGTCGTGTCGACCATCTTCGCGAGGTCGTCATTGGTCAGCACCCGCTCCGGCAGATGACCGCCAACACCACGCACAACGGATACGAATTCTGTCACGCAAACGCCTCGTGATTACCTGGCGGCCCGCACTACTTGGCAGCCTGTTCACTCGTTACAGCAGCGGGCGCAACAGCGCTCGTGCTGGCCACCAACCGCTTGAGGTTGTCTTCGACCTCGGTGCGGAAATGGCTTTCGCCCATGCCCGCGGCAACCGAGATCGCCTGCTCGAAACCAATTGCATCCGTGCCGCCATGGCTTTTGACCACAACGCCGTTGAGACCCAGGAAGACGCCGCCATTGGTCTTCCGAGGGTCCATCTTCGCCCGCATTTTCGACAGCGCAGGCATTACCAGTAACGCGCCGAGCATGGAGAGGGGTCCCGATTTCAGCGCATCCCTGAGCATATCGGTGATCATCTTCGCGATACCCTCAGCGGTCTTGATCGAAACGTTGCCGGTGAAACCGTCTGTCACCACGACGTCGATATCGCCATAACCAATCTTGTCCGCTTCGATGTAACCGCGGAAATCCATCTGCAGGTTCGACCCACGGATCAGTCGCGCGGCTTCGCGGATCGACTCATGACCCTTGAGTTCTTCCGAACCGATGTTCAGCAGCGCGACGCGCGGCTGGGCCACGCCGTTCACGACACGCGCGAATGCCTGACCCATGATTGCAAATTCAACCAGCTGTTCCGCCGTCGCCGCAATGTCTGCGCCGAGATCAAGCATGGCGCACGGGCCCGCGCGCGTCGGCCAGCTTCCCGCCAGCGCCGGACGCTCCACGCCCTCCGCCCGCTTGAGGATGAACATCGCCTGCCCCATCAGCGCGCCGGTGTTGCCCGCCGAAACAGCCGCGATCGCCTCGC
>CAZMIS010000770.1:0-1605 GCA_964566325.1 uncultured Anaerolineales bacterium | reverse complement strand
AAATAATTGATCGGGTAAAACCTCAGTAACAGTACCTTTGACTTGTGGTTCTTTCATTTAGATTTAATTAATAATTCATTCAGAACAAATTAATTTTGGATTATTTAGATCCCAAATTTCAGTTATAGTAAATAATACAGCTCCTTTGTGAGCGTATCCTTTATTTTCTTTTAATTTATTTACCATTGTTTTGTATTTCCCATCCTTAAAATACTCTACGGTACCTTTAAATTGGTAGCCTTCTTCAGATTCACCATTCCACACAGAAATAGATGCGTGATTATTTTCAAATATGTTTTTAATAGTTTTATTTAAAAAATTATCCGTAAATAAGATTTGATTATTGTTAATTATTTTATTTATTTGTACTACTATCAAATTTGGAGTTAATTGTTTATCACAAGTTGCAAAAGCTACTAAATTTCCTATTAATATTTTTTTTTGTTTACTGTTTATTTTAATCATTTTATTTTGTCAATTTCTTTGACAATATCGGCAAAGATTGGCTCGACGGGACGATTGCCGTCGATATCAACAAAAAGGCCCTTGGACTCAAAGTATTCACGAATTGGAGTGATGCCGTCATCGTAAAATTGCTGGCGGGAGGCAATAGCCTCCGGAGTATTGTCGGTTCTGGTCTCATCTTGAAATTCGGAGCCAAGCTTGGCGCGACGAGCAGTAATTTCTTCAAAAGTAACGCTTAAATGAATTAAAAGAGAAAAGGGTAAATCTTTTTTCTTTAAATAATATTCCATATATTTACCTTGATTTAAAACCCTGGGAAAACCATCGATGATAAAGTTTTGATTGTTTATGGAATTTAATTTGGCAACTAAAATATCAAAAATTAGATCGTCAGGAACTAGTTTTCCATTATCGAGGTATGATTTTGCTTCGTCACCAAAACCAGAGCCAGCCGCAATTTCATCACGAAGGAGCTGACCCATTGATAAATGAGTCAAATTATATTTCTCAGCTATAAGCTTGGCTTGAGTTGATTTGCCACAGCCACTTGGGCCGATGATAAAAAGATTTAACATAAAAAACCCTTTGGTCCGGTGAACACCGGACCATTTCCCTTCAAAAGGGAAATTTTTTTAAATAAACTATAATTCATTTTGACGGTTATTAATTTGTATT
Source organism: uncultured Anaerolineales bacterium (assembly GCA_964566325.1). Taxonomy (GTDB): domain Bacteria; phylum Chloroflexota; class Anaerolineae; order CG2-30-64-16; family CG2-30-64-16; genus JALOOB01. Next base: position 465 of record CAZMIS010000770.1, on the reverse strand, counting down.
TTTAAGTCTTCAATAACAGTGTTTAGAGTCTTCAAAACTGCTTCATTATTATACCTAATAGTTTTAATTCCGAGACTAGATAGAATTTCGTCCCGGCCATCATCGTGATTTTTTCTATCGATATGTGAATCACCATCAACTTCAATATCCAATAATAATTTAGAACAATAAAAATCCAAAATAAATTGATTAATTGGTTTTTGGCGTAAAAATTTATACCCCATAATTCTTTTACTTAAAACCATATTCCAGAGCAAAGCTTCTGATTCAGTTGGCTTTTTACGATTAATTCTAGATAATTCTCTTAACTCAAGTAAATATTTATTGTGGCCTCTTTGCGTAATTGGATTATTTTTTTGTTTCATCATAAATTTCCCTTTTGAAGGGAAATGTCCTGAAGGGACAAAGGGTTTTAATAAGTTAGTTTATCGTAATTATACATTTGAACTACATTTTCAATTTTAC
>CAZMIS010000769.1:0-1609 GCA_964566325.1 uncultured Anaerolineales bacterium | reverse complement strand
TTCATCGTCGTGGAAACATCGGAATGGCCGAGTAACTCCTGCACGGTGCGGATGTCATAACCGCCTTCCAGAAGGTGAGTGGCGAAGGAATGTCACAGCGCATGTGGGCTGACCCGCTTGGCAATACCGCAATCAAGCGCGGCTTTCCGTATATGCCGCTGCAACATTTTTTCGTCAACATGATGTCGCCTCCGCTCTCCGCTACGCGGGTCAATCGAAAAACTCGCGGCGGGAAAAACATACTGCCAGCCCCAGGATTTTGGTGCGTTCGGATACTTGACAGCCAATGCGTCCGGCAACCAAACGGTGCCCATGCCGGCAGCCAGATCGGCATCGTGCAATGCCTTGACCTGCGCAAGTTGCAGGCGTAACGGCTCAATGAGCGATTGCGGCAACACCGTCACCCTGTCCTTCCCACCTTTGCCATCTCGCACATTGATCTGATTCAGCGAAAAATCCACATCCTTGACCCGCAGCCGAACGCACTCCATCAAGCGCATGCCCGAACCGTAAAGCAGGTGCAGCATCAAACCCGGCATCCCCTCGGTCCTTGCAAGAACGGTCTGCACCTCGATTCCTGACCCCACGGTTGGCAGTTGAGCGGGCTTCTTCGCACGTACGACTTCATTCAACCAAGACAGGGGTATGTTCAAGACCACCCGATATAAAAAGAGAATGGCCGACAAAGCCAAATTCTGGGTAGACGCGGCAACATTGCGTTGCACGGCCAAAGCGGTCAGGAAAGCCTCGACTTCCGGCTTGCCCATTTCTATTGGATGGCGCTTGCCCTGAAAAACGATGTACCGTTTAATCCAGTGAACATAAGACAGCTCGGTGCGTTTCGCGTACCCAAGGCGGCGAATGCGATCACGAACCTAATCCAGCAACTTCACGGGGGGCAAAATTGGTGCAGATGTCTGACAATCTGGCATATTGGTGTATCTCCCTGTTTTTTATAATGAATTTACCTCGTAGCCGCCGGGATGTACACCGGTTGGTGTACACATCACGTTAAGCCAAGATAGCCGTGCGTAAATGGAATCACCCGAGTTTTTAAAAACCGGTAGCACATAAATCGAATAAGTGAATGGAACGAAAGAGTAATTTTAGAGCGTTTAAAAACGTGATATAGAGCGAAACAAGTCAGCGGTGTCGCTTAATTGAAATCATTCAAGCGACACCGCTGACTTGTTTCGCGCAATGGGCAGTTTTGCTGCCGACCTTTTTGCGGTTAATAACAATCAGAGAGTGAACGAAAATTGAGAACAAAAAAACCAGCGAGTCACATGCACGACTATCTTGGCCTAACGCCTCGTTCGAGCGGACACGCGATTGGCGTTTCCACCCGAGCGAGCGTTTGCACGCGCGCCGCTCAACTCAATAGTTAGACCCGGGCCACATCATGAGCGAACCATCTGAGAAAAAGACAAGCGGTGCATGGGCACACCTAATTTCTGAACTTTTGGCCTTCATCCCAAAAGATCTCAGGGAATTAATTGGCATGATGGCCGGGATATACCTGTTCATATTTATTCCAATCATTTTCTTTGGCGGTTTCAAGGCCGTTCAGAAATTACTTGAGAAGCCAGAAGCACCTGTCGTTCAATGT
>CAZMIS010000768.1:0-1609 GCA_964566325.1 uncultured Anaerolineales bacterium | reverse complement strand
TTCCGCGTTTACGCGGGTCTGAATCTTCCGAGCCGCTTTCTCCGAGAGAAGTGGATAGGAGGAGTCTGACCCGCCTGAAGGCGGAACTCCAAACGCGCCGCGCGTCCAGGCGCGCACGATCAAACGAAGTTTGGCCGTGCCACCCAGAACAGTGCACGTGAGGCGAAACAGGTATAGTAGTACCATCTTCCTCTTGTCATCCATGATCGCCCGATATGCGGTTGTCTTTCTGGGCGCGCTGGCGCTCTACGGCGTCAGTTGCGCGCCGGGGGCGGTCTGGCAGGACAGCGGTCTGATCCAGTACCGCGTGTGGCATGAAGACCTCGAGGGTTCGCTGGGACTGGCCCTGTCGCACCCGCTGTACTACGCGGTCGCCATCGGCGCTAAGCATGTCCCGCTGGGCTCGTTCGGCTGGCGCATCAACTTTATCTCCGCCCTCGCGGCGGCCGCGGCCGTGGCGAACCTGTACCTGCTGGTGCGGCGCTGGCTGGGCCGGGACTTTCCGGCCGTCGTCGCGGCGCTGACGCTGGCCGTCTCGCACACGTTCTGGTGGCACGCGAGTGTGGCCGAAACCTACACCCTGTGGGCGGCGCTGTTTCTGGGCGAACTGATCGTGCTGCTGGAGTACACCCGCACGAAGCGCGTCGGCTGTCTCTATGGGCTTGGCCTGCTCAACGGCCTGGCCCTGGCCGTCCATATGCTCGCCGTGATCTCGCTGGCCTGTTATCTCGTGTTCTTCGCGGTGTTGCTGGTCCGCCGGGAACTCCGGGCGCGGGACCTGGGGCTCGTGGCAGCCCTTTGGATCGTGGGCGCGTTGCCGTATGAATATCTGATCGTCACGAACGTCATCGAAAGCGGGGATCTGCTGGGCACGCTGGCTTCCGCCACGGTCAGCGACCGCTGGCGGGCCGATGTTCTCAACACCACCTTGTCCTGGCGGCTGATCCAGGAGGATATTCTCCTGATCCTCCTGAATTTCCCGACGCCCAACGCGCTGCTGCTGCCGGTCGGGCTCTACGGCCTGTACCGTGCCGGCGGGCCCCTGGCCTTTCGCAACGTGGTTCTGGCACTGCTGGCGCTGTTCTTCCTCTTTGCCTGCCGCTACACGATTGCGGATCGCTATGCGTTCTTCCTGCCGTTTTACTGTATGGTCGCGCTCGTGATCGGCCTGGGGGTGCACGTGCTGCAGACGCGGGTGCGCCGGCCGGCACTGCCCGTCGTCGTCGTCGTGCTGGCCGTCGCGCCGGTCGGTATCTACGCTGTGGCGCCGGCGCTGGCACAGCGCGTGCATCTGCGTCTCGGAACCCGCCAGGATATTCCCTACCGCAACGACTATGCGTACTTTCTCCGGCCGTGGCGGACCGGCTATCGGGGGGCGGAGCGTTTCGCCCGCGAGGCGCTGGCGAGTGTCGAGAACAATGCCATCCTTTGTGCGGATGCGACCACCGTGGCCCCGTTGTTGTACGCGCAGCAGGTCCAGGGTTTGCGCCCGGATGTGCACATCGTCGCCGGGATCGCACGCAGCGCGGGAGCGCCCTGCGTGAAGGAATCGACCGTGGCCGAGCTGGTCCGCCAACGGCCGGTTTACGTGGTCTCCCGGCAACCGGGG
>CAZMIS010000767.1:0-1612 GCA_964566325.1 uncultured Anaerolineales bacterium | reverse complement strand
CCTCGCCGACCACGATGCGGTCGGGGCGCATGCGCAGGGAGTTTCGGACGAGGTCACGGATGGTGACGGCGCCACGCCCTTCCACATTGGGCGGACGCGTCTCCAGACGGACAATATGGGTCTGCTTCAATTGCAGTTCCGCCGCGTCCTCAATGGTTACAATCCGCTCGTCCTCGGGAATGAAGGACGAGATGACATTCAGTGTGGTGGTTTTGCCGGAGCCGGTGCCGCCGGACACCACGATGTTCAGCCGCGCCTCGACACAGGCCTTCAGGAACTGCGCCACTTCCGGCGAGAAGGTGCCGAACCGGATGAGATCGTTGACTGTGAACGGCTTTTCCGAGAATTTCCGGATGGTGATGGTGGGCCCGTTGAGCGCCAGCGGCGGAATGATGATGTTCACGCGCGAGCCGTCGGGCAGGCGGGCGTCCACCATGGGCGAGCTCTCGTCGATGCGCCGCCCGATGGGCGCCACAATGCGTTCCACAATGTGCATCACGTGCTCGTTGTCCTGGAACTTCACCGGGGACATTTCCAGCTTCCCCTTTTTCTCGACGAACACGGTGTTCCAGCCATTGACCATGACCTCGGAGACATCCGGATCGTTGAGCAGCTGGGTGATGGGACCGAACCCAATCGTCTCGTTGATGATGTCGCGGCCAATCAGGCCGCGCTCGTTGCGGGTGATGTAAGGGGCTTCATGCTCAATGACTTCATTGACAATGGCCCGAATGGCCTCCTCGGTCTCACCGGGCTCGCCATCTCCCTCGCCGTCCCGGATGTGGACTTCGTCCACCACCCGGTCGAAGATCTTCTTCTTCAGATCCTTGTAGGGATCCTCACGCACTTCCTCGCGAACGGCAGGGCCGGTCTGCGGGCGCTTTTTGGCCTCTTCTTCCTTTTCCATCTGGAGCCGTTCCAACAGTCCCATCGCACCTGCCTCCTTTCACGTGGTTTCACGCATCCGCGTGCAGCATGCTCAAACATGACCATTCACAACCACTTGACCATTCACAACCAAGCCCACGACACAGTGGGGACTCGCGGGCGTTTTAATTATGATGAAAACCACCGGCGCTTGGCCGGTTTCTCCGCCCGCTGGTTGCCACCCTCCGGGTTGTCGAGCATGTCGGACATGCCGAACACGGCCTTGGCCACCTTTGTGTCCTCGCGCGTCATCACAAACGGAATGCCCTTGTTGGCGGAGGTGATGACCGTATTGCTGTCTTCGGGCATCAACGACCAGATGGGATGCCCGATGGCATCCTCGAACTCCCGATACTTGATGCCGAACTGCTCGGACGCCTTGTTCAGAATCACATGCAGCTTCTCCCGGGGATACTTGATGGATTCCATGAGATCCAGCCCCACCTTGACGTTCTTGATGGTTGGCAGGTCGAGCGTGGATACAACCAGGATGCGTTCCGACGAATCCAGCGCGGACAGCACAATTTCAGACAAGGCAGCCGGCAGATCGATGACGATGTAATGGATGATGCCGGACAGCAGCCCAAGCACCTTCTCGATTTGCTTGGCATCAATGAACTCCGCGTATTCCGGTTTCACGGGCGCAGGCAGCACGTGCACGCCGGTGAAATGGGTGGTCAGATAA
>CAZMIS010000766.1:0-1612 GCA_964566325.1 uncultured Anaerolineales bacterium | reverse complement strand
GGGCTGACATCGAGTACCTGCTGAGCAAGCGCGGCTTGAAGCAGGTCATCGAGAAGACGCAGGAACGGGCAGCATGAGCGCCTACGCCTCCGAACTCGACCTCGAGGGCATGCCTGAAGGCGCGGTGCTGCGCACGCCACCGTGGTCCGCTGAGGCCGAGCAGTCGGTTCTCGGCGGCCTGCTGCTCGACAACGACGCGTGGGACCGGGTAGGCGACCTGCTGCACGAGCCCGACTTCTTCTCGAGCCAGCATCGGCTGATCTTCGGCGTCATCGCCGGCCTCGTGAACGCGAACAAGGCCGCCGACGTCATCACGGTGGCGATCAGCCTGCGCGAGGCAGGTCGGGACATGGAAGCCGGCGGGATGACGTACCTGAACGCGCTGGCGGCCAGCGTGCCCAGCGCGGCCAACATCCGCCGGTACGCGGAGATCGTGCGCGAGAAGGCGCTGCAACGAGCCCTGGTCGCCGCCTCGGACAACGCCGCAACCATCGCCTACGGGCCAGGCACGGCGCAGGACCGCATCGATCGCTGCGTCGCGCTGTTCGACCAGGTGCAGCTCGCCGGCGTGATGCAGGGGCCGAAGCGCGCCGACCAGCTCGCGTTCAGCCGGATCGACCACTTCAACGACATTGCCACCGGCGAAGTACCGGTGGCCTACTCGACCGGGCTGACGGACCTCGACACCGAGCTGAACGGCGGTCTGCAGGAGGGCCGCGTCTACGTGCTCGCGGCCAGGCCGTCGGTCGGCAAGTCGTCGCTCGCCCTGCAGATCGGCTTGCACTCCGCCAACCGCCTGAACCGCGGCGCGCTGGTGCTGTCGATGGAGATGCCCGCGGAGGAGGTCACTGACCGGGCCATCGCAAACCTCGGCGGCGTCGACTACGGCGAGATGCAGCGCGGGCGGCTCTCGGACATGAGCTGGGGCCGGCTCTCGGCAGCCGTTGAGCACCTCGGCAAGCTGCCGCTCTGGATCGACGACCAGGCCTCTCTGACGCTGCCCGACATACGCGCGAAGGCGTTCTCCCTGCGGCGCGATGGACTGAAGCTGCTGGTGATCGACTACCTGCAACTCTGCTCAGGACCGCCGCGTGGCAAGCAGCAGGTGAACCGGAACACCGAGCTCGAGGAGATCACCCGCGGTCTCAAGGCGATGGCCAAGCAACTGCGCATCTCGGTGCTGCTGCTGTCGCAGCTCAGCCGCGAGGTCGAGAAGCGCGGCACTCCCGAGCCGACTCTAGGCGACCTGCGCGACAGCGGCGCCATCGAGCAGGACGCCGATGCGGTGCTCGGCCTCTGGTTCGCGCGTCAGTGGAGCGACCGCAAGGTGATGGCCCTGACTGTGCTGAAGAACCGCCAGGGCGAGCGCGGCAAGCGCATTGCGCTCGACTTCTACGGCCAGTACCAGCAGTGGGCGGACTCTCAGGCCGACGTGGAGTCGGTTGGCAAGCCGGTCGGCAAGAGCAAAGTGGAGGCCTTCGAATGACCCACCAGGACCGAGACGGTCTGGTGCGCGGCCCGAAGTCGAACGATGCGACTACGGGTCCGACCCTGGCCGAGCGCACGCGGCCGTGGCAGCCGGACGAGCTGTGCATCGTCAACGGCATGCCCA
>CAZMIS010000765.1:0-1614 GCA_964566325.1 uncultured Anaerolineales bacterium | reverse complement strand
CGGTACTTTGGGCGAACTTGGCTTGGCCGACACTATCACGCAGGCTCACCGTGTTTCGGCCATCTACGACCCGTCGCCAGTGGTCGTTGTCGGCATCCACCGTCTCTTGAGTGCAATCCTGCAGGCGATGTATGATCCGCAGCGCCCTCAAGACCTATTACGGATTCAGGAAGCGTCTGCCTTCTCGCGAGAGCACATCGACGAGTTCGGACACTTATACGCCAACAGATTCGATCTCTTCTCCCACAGTGAACCGTTTCTGCAAAGCGCCGATCTCCCGCTGGAACCCGACAAAGGTACCGCAAAGCCCATCAGCCAATTGCTGGTCGAGACTTCCCGCAGCACGGCACTGGAGCACTACCGTCACGGTCGAGACGCCGATGAGGCGTTTTGCCCCGCCTGCGCTGCACATGGCCTGGTCACCGTGCCCGCTTTCACGTCCTCCGGCGGCCGTGGGCTGCGGCCCTCCATCAACGGCGTACCGCCGATTTACGTGATACCTGCTGGCTGCTCGCTGAAGGAGTCGCTAGCCCGATCGCTGGTCCTGCCGCGTTTTCAGCCTCCCACGAGGAATAGGAACGCAGATGCACCACCCTGGACGCGCACCCCGATTGTGCGGGAGGAGGAGGTTGTCGAGGTCGGATATCTTGAAAGCCTCACGTTCCCCGCACGGCGGATCAGACTGCATCCCCAGAATCGCAATACGAAATGCTCGCGTTGCGGGCGTCACACCACAATTGCGGTTATCACCATGGTTTCCACCATGGGGCGCTGGCGCAGCAAAAGTGTGGAACCATGGCAGGACCCGTTTGTCGCGTACAATGCAGGGAAGAGCTTCGTGCCCCTACGCCCACAGGCGGGGAAAGCGCTGTGGCGCGACTTCGCGACGCTTTTCCTCGTCAGCGGCACCGGAGTCAAGCAAGAGCGCCGCGTCCGACCCCTGGTACTAGACCAGTTAGCCGAACTGGTTCCCGACGCATCAAGTCTTGCGTTCAGGTGTGTAGGCGTCCGGACCGACATGAAGGCCAAGGTATTCGAGTGGTTCGACGCGGGCTTTGCGGTGCCTACGCCCTTGCTGAGCGACAACGATGCCGCCCTGCACATGGTAAGTTGCATGCAGCACGCGACCGGCTGCGCCAGCGCGCTGCTGAGCGTGTTCCAGAAGAGTTTCAATCGGTCCTCTACCGGCGGTGAGCGCTACGCCCAGATCAAAGCCATGATCAGAACCGAATTCTGGCGTCGTCTGGCACTCTCGTTCAACGACCTTGTCCTGGAGATGAGCCAGGTTCAGCCAGGTCCAGCCAGGCTGCCCCTGCTAACGAAGTGGGCCGATGCCGTTGAGCAGGCAGGTTTGGCAGTGATGATCGAGGCCGTGCAGGCAACCGGCGACAGCGGCGTAACGCTCCGCAAAAGAGTACAGGCTGAGGCAGCCGGTCGCACAGCCCTTCGCACCAGACGACTCAAGTTTCTCGGCTCGAAGGAGACACCCCATGAAGGATGAGCGAGTAGCTACCGAGCTCAGGCCGTTCATCGAGCGGCTTGAAGGGCTCGGGCCCGGTGAACGGGCCAGGCTGCGCCGCAACGCAGGCCGGAGTCTGGCGGAATCGCGGCAGG
>CAZMIS010000764.1:0-1618 GCA_964566325.1 uncultured Anaerolineales bacterium | reverse complement strand
CGCTCACTCGCGCAGACATCGCCACGGATATGTCCACTGGTCAGATGGAAGTTCACACATCCGTGGTGGATGTGCCCGACCCCCGGGTGGATCAGCTCTGTGATATCTACAAGCCTAAAAAGATCGTGCGCGCCAAAGTCACTTATGCCGACATTGCCGGCCTGGACGGCAGCGCCGGTCGCGCTGGTCAGCCTGGCGTAATGGTCAATCAACTTGCGCAAATGGATGGCTTTTTGCATGTGGTGCGCCAATTTGAAAACGCCAGTGTTCCCCATCTTGCCGGCAGCATAAACCCTCTGCGCGATATCCAGACCATGGATACCGAGTTCATGCTCAACGATCTGGTGATGGTCGAACGCCGCCTGGAAAGGCTTAAGGAAGAACACCGGCGCGGTGTGAGCCGCCCGCGGGATGTCATCCAGGCTGAAATTGAGCTTTTTGAACGTTTGCAGGAAGTGCTCAACCAGGAATTGCCCCTGCGTCACTACGAATTCACCGCTGAAGAGGACAAGATCCTCTCCAGCTTTGGCTTCCTCAGCCGCAAGCCACAGATCGTGGTTTTCAATCAGTCCGAGGACCAGCCCGCCGTGGACTACACCAGTCCTCACCCCCACACACAGGCGGTCAGCCTGCCAGCCAAGCTTGAGGCTGACATTATCGCGCTGGATCCTGAAGATGCTGCCATTTTTCTGGAAGAGTACGGCATTGCTGAGCCGAGTATGTCGCGTTTGATCAAGCTCTCTTACGATCTGTTGGGAGTGCACTCATTTTTCACCGCCGGGGAGAAGGAAGTCCACGCCTGGACGCTGCGCCGGGGAGCCAACGCCCGCGAGGCGGCTGGCGTGATCCATTCCGATATGGAAAAAGGCTTCATCCGCGCGGAAATCCTTTCCTTTCAGGACATGGTCACCTACGGCAGCACCGCCGAAGCCCGCAACAAAGGGCGCCTGCGCGTTGAGGGCAGGAATTACATCATCGAAGATGGCGACATCATCGAGATCCGTTTCAATATTTAGGCGGTTGAAATTCGCCCTTGGTTGAAAAAAAGGGATTATTACGATTCCAGCAATCGTCTGAAGTCGTGCAGATCCACCCGCGAGGTCAGGTCCAGGCTGACGGGTGTCACAGAAACCTTTCTGTCAATCACCACAGTTTTCAGATCACCATCCTCTTCCAGCCCTTCCTGGTCAACGCGCACCTCATACCCCATATTCCGTGATCCTTCCTGAATGGATGGATCTTTCGGTTTGGCATAAAAATAGCGCTGACGGGATTGGCGCGTCACCACCCAGGGGGTTTCCGGGGTTGCGTTGGAAGGCACATCCACCTTAAGCACGTCCACATCAAAAGGCATCGTCTTTTGCAAGAGTTTCTCGGCAAAGAAGCGGGTAAACCATGCTGCCGTTGAGAAATCAACCCGATCCGAAAGGTCAAAGTGCTCCGTCATAGGCGTTTGCAAGGAAACTGCCAGTGCTCGTATCCCCAGCGATGCCCCTTCCAGGGCTGCTCCGACGGTTCCGCTGACCGTGATCCCTGATGCCAGGTTTTCGCCGTAGTTGATCCCTGAAACCAACAGATCAGGTGGAAATCCCATCACTTCCAGCATGCCATGCAGCAC
>CAZMIS010000763.1:0-1624 GCA_964566325.1 uncultured Anaerolineales bacterium | reverse complement strand
CCTTGTTCACCACTTCGGTCGCCACCTGCTGGGCGAACCGTTCGACGACCAGCCGGCAGAACGCCTCCACGTCCATCCCTGACTGCGCAGCGAGCAGGCTGGCCGCCAGCCGCGACGCCTCCGCGTCCCACCGCTCGAACACGCCCAGCACGTGCAGCGCGTCGGTCGGCGTGAAGGCCGCGCGGCGCAGCAGGCCGCGCACCTGGAGATCGGCGAGCCTGCGCCGGATCAGCGCACCCGCGCGCGTGCGATCGGTGAAGTCTTCGACCGGCGCAGGCCCGGCCGCGGCGCGCGCCACGATCTCCGCCTCGATCTCGTCGAGCCGGTCGTGTGTGCGGCGTCCGAGCGCCAGGAACTCCACGGATTCGTCGTTCCGGCGCACGGGCGGAATGGCGGCCGCCTCCCGCAGCCTTGCAGTGACGTGGGGGTGCTCGCTGGCCAGGAGGCACAGCGGGATGGCCCGTTTCGGACCGATCGAGAGCTGGCGGGCCTCCCCGATTCGCACGTGGCTGTCGCCGCCCAGGCCCGTGGTGTGCACGTCCACCGCCTCGATCATCGTGCGCCAGCCGCCCACGCGCGCTCCGTTCACGTTCAGCACGGGCCAGCCGTCCCTGAGTTGTGCGATGTCCGTGGTCGTCCCGCCGACGTCGACGGTCCAGACGTCGCGGCGGCCCGCCAGGTGCCACGCGCCCACCACGCTGGCCGCTGGTCCCGAGAGGATCGTCTCGATCGGCCGCTGCAGGGCAAAGTCCGCGCTCACCAGTGATCCGTCCCCCTTGACCACCATGAGGGGCGCAACGATCTCCTGCGCGGCCAGCGTGTCCTTGACCGACAGCAGCAGCTCGCGCAGCGGCGCGATCAGATGCGCGTTCAGCGCCACGGTCGTGGCCCGCCGCACCGCGTTGAGCTGGCTGGTCAGCTCGTGGCCGCACGTTGCCGGCGCGCCGGCCAGCTCCCCGACCAGCGCACGGGCGCGCAGCTCGTGCGCCGGATTGCGCACGCTGAAGTAGCCGGAGATGGCGAACGCCTCCACGCGGTCCTTGCGGGCCAGGATCGCCTCCCGCGCCGCAGCCTCGTCGAACGGCCTCACCTGGTCGCCCACCACATCGTGGCCGCCCGCCAGGTAGACGACGTCGTCCGTGGCCAGCTCCTTGTCAAACCGGTAGGCCTGCATCAGCGCGGCATCGTAGCCGATCAGCAGCAGGCAGACGCGGCCGCGCTGGCCCTCCGCCAGCGTGTTGGTCGCCAGGGTGGTCGACAGCGACACGAGGGTGATGTCGGACGGCTGGATCGGCTGGCCCGCGGCCGCAGCGGCCTCGAACACCGCGCGGATCGCCGCGCCGATGCCCTGCGACAGATCCTGCCGCGTGGTGAGCGCCTTCGCGCCCGCGATGACCTCACCTTCAGGATAGGTGACGAAGACGGCATCCGTGTAGGTGCCGCCGGTATCGATGCCAAGCGCAATGCCCATGCTGCTCTCCGGGTGTGTGACGAATAAAAGGGCCGCACCGGACGCTGGGTCCCGTGCAGCCGCGAGACGTCCTCAATTCTACGCTTCATGGGCCGCGCTGCAAAATGACCTGGCTCATGTGGCCGCGTTGGGAGCGATTCGGGGCGTCTTTGG
>CAZMIS010000762.1:0-1625 GCA_964566325.1 uncultured Anaerolineales bacterium | reverse complement strand
GTCTCCAACGCAAGCGGGGCGCCATCGGCCAGCCGCAGCCGTTCGAGCAGGACGACGCCTGCACCCTTCGCCAGCCGCAGTGCCGCCGCGACCTCCGGGCCGGCGGCTTCCTCGCGTGCGGCCAGCACCCGGCTGCTCGGCGCGTTGCCGCGGGCACGCATGTCCTCGCTGAAACCGCTCAGCGCTTCCAGTTGCTGCGCGATCTTTGGCGCGGCCACGAAGGTTCCCTTGCCGACGCGGGTGTAGACGACGCCATCGCGCGCCAGGGCCAGGAGCGCCTGCCGGGCCGTCATCCGGCTCACGCCGAACGACTCCGACAACTCCCGTTCTGAGGGCAGCCGCTCATCCGTCCGGTAGCCGCCGTGGCGGATCCGGGCCTCGATCGTTTCTTTCAGCTGAATGTAGAGAGGGTCCGGCGCCTCACGCCGGAGCATTTCGCCGTCCTGCATGGTATCCGCCTGTCTTGCCATGGGCTCTGCGGACCGGTATATACCACCTATGGCCAATCTATCACGCGCGTGGCCCCTTGTCAATAGGCAATCGAGCAGATTTTGACCGAATGGGCGCCGGTTGACAGCAGTTGCGCTGGCCGTTATGATTGGCCGTGCGTTGCCAGGCGCACGTAGAACATGCCGAACATAAGGAGCGGAACGTGGCGAAGGCTGAGATCGATGCGGGCATCTGTGGGTTTCACACGACATGCGTGGCGACCAAGAACGGCGACGGCACCGTTCACCTGGAGATCGAGAGCGGCTGCAAGGCCGTGCTGAAGCTGGCGGAGCAAATCACGGACGTCGAGCCGTATAAGGAAGTGTTCTGGCGCCGTTCTGTGCCGGGCATCTACGAGCAGGCGCCGAAGTGCCTCTCGCACCCGGCGTGTCCGGTGCCCTCGGGCATCATCAAGGCGATCGAGGTGGAGGCCGGCCTGGCCCTGCCGAAGGATGTGTCGATCAAGGTGACGAAGACAGGCGAATAGCCCAGGAGACGCATGGCCGAATCGAACATCACCGAGATCCTGCTTGCCAGCCTGCGCCGGCAGGGCGGCCGTTACCCCGCGCAGCTGCGCGACGTGGAGGTGGCCCTGGCCGCGCTCGAGTTGCCGCGCGCGTTCCGCCTGATGGACGCGCTGAAGACGAGCGGCGCATGGCAGCCCACCGCCGGGGAGGCGGAGGCGCTTGAAGATTTCTGGTGGGAGTACGGCCAGACTGGCGGCCAGTAGCTTCCCGGCCGCCGCGCCGGGGACCTGGCATCCTGCCCGCCATTCTGTGACTCGACGAGGCGTCCGGTGGATTTCCAGAGACTGGTAACGACCGAATTCGGAACGCGCACCTGGCTCGCCCTTGGCGCAGTGCCGCCCAGGATGGGCTATGCCATCGCGCGGTGGTTGACACGGCGGCTCCATCGGCACAAGAGCGGCAGCCTCTACAAGGTCCTCTACGCGAATCAGAAGCACGTGATGGGCGAGGAGGCCACAGACGAGCAGGTCGACGACGCGGTCGCGGCCGTGCTGCGTCATGCCGGCATCAGCCAATACGACATCGTGCGCGCGATCTCGCAGGGCGAGCAGGCCATCATCGATGCGTTCGAGTTGGGCGAGCCGTTCTGGACGAATCTGAATGCTGCGC
>CAZMIS010000761.1:0-1628 GCA_964566325.1 uncultured Anaerolineales bacterium | reverse complement strand
CGAACGCCTCGAGCGGCGGCGGCGTCTGGCTGCGCTCGACGGTGACCGGCGGCAGACTGACGAAGTCCGAACCATCGGGCAGGCGCAGCCGCTCGAAGGTTGCGGCATCGTACAGGCCGACGATCCTGCGATAGCTGCCCGGCGGGGTCCCCGGTGGGATCAGGACGCCGTGATTGTCGTACACCGTCTCCCCTGGCTCCCAACCGGTCGTCGGCCGGCTGTCGCCCGCCGGCTCAGCGTCGCGCTGCGCGATCACCTGGTCGCGCGGATCCAGCAGTTGCAGAAAGACCTTGTACGCGCGCTCCGGCGTCTGATCCGCCTGCCACAACAGCTGCAGCTGCGTCACCTCGCCGGCGGCGGGCGTCAGATTCCAGCCGCGGTAGCCCAGCAGGGCGATGTGGGGGCCGAAGCGGGCATCCAGCTGCGTGGCAGTCTCCTCGGGCGGGCGGCGCTCAGGCATCACGTAGACCGCGAGCCGCACATTGCCGCGCCACTGATCCAGCGTCTTGTAGCCCTGGTGGTCCAGCCAGCGCTCGATCACGCGCTCCGGATCGGCCTCCTCGATGGCCCAGTAGACCGCGTACACCTTCCTGTGCTGCAGCAGCCGGACCAGGTCATCCTGCGTCTGGGCCGGGTCGAGGGGCCGCTGCCCCGGCAGGGGGTACACCGGCAGGTCGCCCCGGTAGTAGTAGTCGAACGCCTCCGCCTGGCCCGGCGCGGTCAGCACCACGGCATCTTCCTCCTGGGCGGTGGCGACGATGAACTGGCTGATGCCGCGGTAGTCGTCGCGCGCGGCGGAGGGGTTGGTGAAGTAGTGCGCGAGGGCCAGGCCGGATGTCGCCGCCACGAGGGCAATCGAGCCAAAGATCCAGGCGACGCCGGCCATGCCCCGCAGTTGTCGCCGGGCGGCCGACGGCCTACCAGGCGGGGCGGCTTCCGCGCCGGCCGGGCCGTCCTCCTTCGACTGCAGCAGGGAGGTCGCCGGCCCGAGGACGCCGCGCGCGAGCAACAGGCTGAGCGCAGGGCTGCCGATCAGGAGGAACTTCAGGTACGCGCCGCGGTAGAGGCCCAGCGCAACGAGCATGGCGGCCGGCGCCAGCAGCCAGGCCGCCGGCAGCAGCGCACGCAGCCAGTCCAGCCGGGGCGTCCCACATTGCTCTGCACGGTTGCTCCGGGACCACGGCAGCACGCCGAGCAGCGCCAGGAGGAAGAGGGCGATCGTCCATGGTTGGAGCGCTGCCGGCCGAGCCGGCCCGAGCGCGAGGGTCGTGAAGATCGTGCCCAGCTGCTCCACCAGGCCCGGCCTGCCGGCAGGCGCGGGCCACGCGCCGAGCTGGCGCAGCGCCACGCCGAGCCAGGGCGCGTACAGGCCCACCGTCAGCAGGAGCAGCAGAACCCAGCGCAACACCCGCTGGCCGATGTATCCCCGCTCCCGCGTGGCGAACAGCCACAGCCCGTACAGCCCGCTGGAGAGCGCGATGATGAGCGGAAAGGCGTAATGGGTGTAGAGACCCAGCGTCCAGACCAGGACCAGGAGCTGGCCGGAGAAGGGCAGCCACCGCATCCTCTGAGCGGCGGCCCCGTCGCTCGGCAGGCGGCGGTCCTCCTGGCCGAGCAGCCACCAGAAG
>CAZMIS010000760.1:0-1629 GCA_964566325.1 uncultured Anaerolineales bacterium | reverse complement strand
GTAGTTAGAAACATCAAATTGCCTGGCAGGGCATCTGGCGGGGCGGTTAACAATGGAAATGCTTATGTTGTTGGAGAAAGAGGCCCTGAAGTTTTTGTGCCATCAGGGAATGGTAATATAATACCAAATGGTATGTCAGGATCGTTCACGCTTGTATATTCGCCGATGTTTAGCATGGGAGACCGCGAGAGTTTGCAAACCGCGTTAGAACCATTGTTCAATGAGTGGAAACGGAAACAGCGGTGAAATACGGTACTTTCAAATACGGCG
This sequence comes from uncultured Anaerolineales bacterium, assembly GCA_964566325.1. Classification (GTDB taxonomy): domain Bacteria; phylum Chloroflexota; class Anaerolineae; order CG2-30-64-16; family CG2-30-64-16; genus JALOOB01. The sequence goes on along the minus strand of CAZMIS010000760.1, from coordinate 1,359 downwards.
ATGGTACAAAATACGGCTTATCCGCTATACCCGATTTAACATCTGACGGGGAGGTTGTCTGGATCGTCAGTATTGACTGGGATGGCACAGGATACACGAACGAAGCGGACAACCTGACGGCGTTATCTGGCTTCTGTGGAGCCGAACATTATGTCGGTTATTCCGGTGATGGGTTCGAGTCATTTCAACCAGCGAAATACACGTTGACCATGACAGATCACGACCGGCGGTATGATGCGCTCAACGCGGACAGCCCGCTGTACCCGTATGTGATGCCGGGACGAGATGCACAAATAGCCGTTTATATTCGGGAAACGGGCGCGACTATCCCGCTTATCACGGGGACGATCACCGACATCCAGCCGGTCAGCGGGCGTGAAGAGGTCACTATTGTCATTGAGGACGGGATGCGCGACCTGGACACGGACGTGAGCATCGGCATTGTGTCAAACGCGACCATTGATCAATGTATTGGATTGACACTGGACGCAGCCGGGTGGAACGGGGCGCGTAATTTACGGACAACCAACCAACCGGTACAGATATATTCGGCCGAAAGTGAGAAAGCTCTTGACCTGGTTAACTCGCTGGCTATGGCGAATCTTGGATCGTTCTTTGTGGACAGAAATGGCCGGGCAACGTTCTACCCGATAAGTTACCGGTCAACAACTGTAACCACACTGACACAGGATTTACTGCTCAAAGAGATTCGCCAACCGCAACCGTGGGAGATGGTACGCAATTCCATAACTGTCATCGCCAACCAGAAGGCAAAGCGACCGGGGTCTGTCATTTGGTCAATCGGGAAGCCGTTGGAAATTGGAGCGGGTGATACCGTTACGTTCGGGCAGGGATTTGACTTGTCTACGGGGATTTCACAACCGAGGCCTTATACGGATTACATTGCCAACACGGCATCCAACGGAAGCGGGACGGATGTTACCGACCAGGTTACGGTATTGTTTTCATCGGTCTACGATCAAGAAACGCTGATGTCAATCAAAAACAATACGGCGGCCTCTGCATGGATTTTGAAGCTGAATTTGTTGGGGCATAAGATCGTCAACTGCCCGGAACCGTCAAGATCAGAGGACGCGACAAGCATTGCCTATTTTCGGCGGAAACGAACGCTGAAGCTGGATAACCCGTTCTTGCAGGATCGGCAATTCGCGTCAACATACGCCGGATGGATCAAGGATTTCCTAAAAGAGCCGAAGCGTGCGCCGGTCATCCAGATTAGACAACGGCCGTCTGTACAGTATGCGCTATACCTGATGGATCGGGTCAATCTATCTGTTACTTCCAGGGATATTGATGACACGATGACAATCCGGGGCATCCGCCACGAGTGGCAAAATG
>CAZMIS010000759.1:0-1630 GCA_964566325.1 uncultured Anaerolineales bacterium | reverse complement strand
CGCAGCGCTTGCCGCGCTGCCCGGATTGGACCTGCTGTGTGCGCCGGTTGCTCTCGAAACTGCGGCCGAAATTGCCACACGCATCCTCGCATTTGAACCCTCCGCCGTCATCTTCGATCTGGCCGCGGGACTCCCCGATACCGAACTCCTGCGCTTCCTGGCGCACCAGAAGGTGACCCTGCTGGGCTTCGACCTCGGAAGCCAGCACATGCTGGTGCTCTCGGGCGAGCAGACTCAGCTGCAGACGCTGGATGACCTGGCGCGCGTCCTGGCGTTAAACCCGGAGGAAGGCCCATGTTCTCCCACCGATGGTTGATCTCTGTCGTGGCGCTCGTGAGCATACTGGTCCTCGAGATTCCGTTGCAGGCCGCGTCGGCGCCATTTCCCGCGCCAGCAGCGCCTCCGCTGATTCGAGCCGCGAACGGCGTCCTCTTGATCCCGGGTCCGGCGGTCACGCTGCCCATCCAGGTGACCAATACCCCGCAACTCGGCGCAGCAACCGTGCTCATCACGTACGACCCGGCAGTGGTGCGCCCCAGCGCCTGCCACCGCAACACGGCCTTCAACTTCGGCCTCTGCAACACCGCCTACGATCGCAATAGCGACGGGACGGCGGACGCGGTGCTGTTCAACGTCGTCTCGCTCGAGGGTGTTGCCGCGGGCGAGACGCCCGTTCCACTCGTGAATATCACCTGGCAGGCGGTCGCGGGGGTGCAGCCGCCTGGGTACACGGATCTGGGCGTACAGGTCGAGACCTTCACCGATGCCAACGCCAATCCCCTGGCGTTCACAACGCAAGTCGGCCGCATCAGCATCGAAGCGGGTGTCATGCCGCCGCCGAAGGTGCACCTGTATCTGCCGGTGGCGGCGCGCTACGGCGCGCTACCCTAGACAAGACGTGAGCCTGACCGGCCGGTGGTTGCCGGCTGCGATGGGCAAACCCGGCGCCCACCTCAGCGAGGCGGCTGCCCTTGGGAAGGGGAGGTACTCCTGATGAAGATCAAACGAGCCATTGGGATGTTCCTGGGCCTGACGATGATGCTCCTGCTGGCGCTGGCAGCGCGCACGGCGTATGCACCGGCTGCGGTGGCGGACGCGCCGCGCGCTGCGCCGCCGTTGGCGCCGCCGGCAGCTCCCGCGGAGACGGCGCTGCTGAGCAACGTAGCTGCGGCCGCGGCGCCGGACGTGAGCGAGATCGTCTCAGGGGCGATCGTCGAGCAGACGTTCGCGCTGCAGGCCGGCTGGAACGCGATCTACCTGGGCGTCGAGCCTGACAATGGATCGCCTCCCGGCAGCGACGGCGTCCCCACGCAGTCGGTGATGGAATGGGTGTTCGGCGGCCTGGGGGCCAAGCTCGACAGCGTGTGGACATACAACCAACCCGTCTCCAACAGAGACTACCTCGTCGACCCGAGCGAGGGATTGTGGGACGAGCCTGGCTGGGACCGCTACATCCCCGAGAGTAACGTGGGTGCTGACGGCGGTTCGCGCGGCTTCCTGACCACCCTTCACTCCCTGCATGCCAACACCGGCTACTTGGTGAAGATGAACGAAGCCGGCTCCATCACCGTGAGAGGCAAACCCGTGCCCGGCCATCATCGCTGGCAACCGGGAGCCTACAACCTGGCCG
>CAZMIS010000758.1:0-1633 GCA_964566325.1 uncultured Anaerolineales bacterium | reverse complement strand
TGTGTCGGAGTTCTGCCTGGGCACGATGATGTTCGGCGCCCGCTGCGACGAGGCCGAGTCTGATCGGATTCTGGGCGCGGCGCTGGATCGTGGCGTCAACTTCGTCGACACCGCGGCCATGTACGTGGACGGCGGCACGGAGGAGATCCTGGGCCGGCTGCTGCGCGGGCGGCGCGACAGGATCTTTCTCGCCACCAAGGTGCACAAGGGCCTGGCGCCCGAGGATATCCGCACGAGCATCGACGACAGCCTCCGCCGGCTGCAGCTGGATTACGTGGACCTTTATCTCCTGCACTGGCCGCTGAAGGGCATGCGCCCGGTCGAAGTCATGGCTGCGCTGGCCGAGGTCGTGCGCAGTGGCAAGGCCCGCTACGTCGGGTGCTCCAACTTCCCGGCCTGGCTGTTGGCCCACTGCAACGCGATCGCTGACAGGGAGGGCTGGCCGCGCCTGATCAACAACCAGGTGGCCTACAACCTCTTCGAGCGCGGCATCGAGGTGGAGATCCTGCCCCAGGCCGTGGCGGATGGCATCGCGATCACCGTGTACCGGCCCATCGCCGAGGGTGTCCTGGCCGGACGCTACCAGGTCGGCGGACCATTCCCTGCCGGCGCACGCGGGGAGAGCAGTGGACCGGTCATCGCCTGGCTGTCGCAACATGGGGACAGCATCGAGGGGTTCAACCGCTATGCGGCGGACCTCCGCGTTCCGCCCGCCGCGTTGGCCCTGGCCTGGCTGCGTTATTCGCGCGGGGTCACCGCCATCATCGTGGGCGCGAGCAAGATGAGCCAGCTGGCAGACAACTTCGCCGGCTTCGAGCTCGATCTGTCTGCCGGCCAGTACGAAGCGGTCACCGCGATCTTCGACACCGAGGTTCGCGAGGAAGGACTGCAGCGGTTCCCGGGGCGCAAGTACAACTTCCCGCGGCTGCGCCGCCGGCTGGACCTGCTGGACGGGTAGGGCGCCGTGGGTGTTGGGCTACGCACGGGCCTCGATTTCGATCAGGGCTACAGATGCGGCGGCCGCGAGACGTTATGCTGTCGGCGGAGTTTGAATCACAGTGATGGAGGAGGGAGTTCATGCGGATTACATTTCACGGGGCGGCCAAGGAAGTCACCGGCTCGATGCATCTCATCGAGGTCAACGACAAGCGCATCTTGTTGGACACGGGACTGTACCAGGGTCGCCGCGACGAGACTTATCAGCGCAATCTCAAGTTTCCCTTTGATCCCAAGACCATCGACGCGGTGGTCCTGACCCACGCCCACATCGACCACTCCGGCAACCTGCCGAACCTGGTGAAGCAGGGCTTCCGCGGCAACATCTGGTGCACCGCGGCGACGCGCAACCTGAGCGTCTACATGTTGATGGACAGTGGCCACATCCAGGAGACGGACGCCGAGTACATCAACAAGAAGCGGCTCAAGGACAACCTGCCGCCCATCGAACCGCTCTACACGCGCCAGGACGCACAGACGAGCCTCTCGCATTTGCTCAGCGTCGGGCTGGAGCGTCCATTCCTCGTCGCGGACGGCGTTGAGGCGACGTTCCACAATGCCGGCCATATCCTTGGCTCGGCCTGGGTGGCCCTGGAGATCCGTGAGTTCTCCACGGGCAAGCAGTGGAGAACTCACG
>CAZMIS010000757.1:0-1637 GCA_964566325.1 uncultured Anaerolineales bacterium | reverse complement strand
GGCAAGTGCCCTCACCTCCCGCAATCGTGAGACCGCTCCCACGAGATCGAACCAGGTTGCGATCGCGTCGGGTGGATCTGCCACGTCATTGCAGAACTGCGGCACGACGCCACCGACGATGGGGTCATCTCGGTCGTTCGAGAGAGCCGCGTACTCCTCGGCCCGCGAGCCCGCGTCAGTGAACTCGCCCTGTGCTCCCTCGATCTTCTGCTTCTCGCGATACGCGGCCATGAGTGCGTCGAGCGGCAGTCCGTATGCATTTGCGAGGTTGGTCAGGACCGGCGTGACCGCTTCGGCAGGCAGCGCGCCGAGTGTCATCCAGTTCCCCTCGATGATCTGGAACGTAGCCTCGGAGACAGGCGGGATCGACAGAGCCGAAGCGACGACGGGAAAGTGCGCGTTCGATGCACCGCGCTGTATCACTCTCGGGGGTGCGTCGCAGTCCGGCTGCCGGTCGTGGAGCCACGGGCGCCTGCCATAGCACTTCATGCCCTTGAGGCTCTCGGGCCGGAACGCATCGCCCATCGACTCCGAGAAGTCACAGGTCCGGCAACGGACGTATAGATCCGCAAGAGCTGCGGACTTGCCTCGCGACTTGAGTTCCAGCGCCGGTCGGTCGCAGATCCCTTCGTTGCGTCTTCTGTGGGCCCACCATGCCCACGGGAACTCATCCAGGTGCCCCTTCCGGCAGGCGAGCACGAAGCGAACCGGTGTCGTGTAGACGGGCCTGCCCGGCTGTCCGGTGCATTCGAGCTGACTGCCGTCGGCGGAGAGCTGGAAAGGGTCCCCCTCCGTGCCGATGCGGTGACACTTCGGGCACTCATGCCAGGCCGGGAAACGTATGGCTGGGGCCGAGTGTGCCGGGTCGACGCGACCCGTGGGTCCGAGATCCTCGGTCACGGGGGGCAACCTGAAGTGGCTGACTCCCAGCTGGGCCTGAAGGCGTGCCTCTCCTATCGTCAGGGAGGGAAGTCTGGTGGCACCTTCCCAGTCTTCAAGCCCCATGGGCATGAAGGAGCCCTTCTCCAGATCGATGATCGCGCCGATGCCGTAGGTCGCGATCAGTTGCGACCGCCGGACCTTGCCAAGAGGCTCCACACCCGCGATGGCTGGAACACCGGCCTTCGCGGGCGATCCCGGTCGAAATGTCTTCTTGGCTGTGGCCACTATGCGCTCCCGGACTTCCGTGGAATCACCTTCAGGACGAATGCAGTCGATGGCTCGACTTCGCGCATCGTGTTCGGCGTGGGCCACGCCAGACTGCCACTTGCAGCGCCCTCCTCCGCCGAGCACATCAGGTGCGGCGCCGTGCGACCGAACGGAGCTTTCTTCTCCCAGTAGCGGAGACGACCGGACGAGGACCGGGCATCCTGACTTCGGCGTGCCCACTCCTGGACGATGGCGTCGAGATCTGCGCGCGTGTCCGCGGCCTCCATGCCATCGGACGCTGCAGAAACCCGCGCCAGTATGGAAGTGATGATCTCCTTGACAACCGGGCTCGACGGGTCGAATCGCAATGCGTCCTCGTCTCCGTCGAGACCAGTCACCAAGTGCCTGACCACCGAGGCGACCACGGCGTGCAGCGCCTTGTCCCTCGCGCGCGGCGCCCACGGCGTGACGCTTGTGGCCTCGACGCT
>CAZMIS010000756.1:0-1638 GCA_964566325.1 uncultured Anaerolineales bacterium | reverse complement strand
ACCACTCAGATTTACCTCGATGCCGATCTGACGTTGAAGGAGCGTGTGCTGGACACGGTTGCGCCTCCCAGTGTGCAGGCCAGGCGCTATCGGCCGGAGGACAAGTTGATGGCGTTCCTCAGTGCGCTCTGAACCGGTCGCACTCCGTCATCGGCTTGCCAGTGTTGCATGCCGCCGCCGTGTGCGTACCGGCGGCGGCCATGCGGGCAGGCCTCGGCTAACCGTCCATGAGGGCTCCAGAACAACCATCTGGGACCGCAGGGCCTCGGCATTGGCGATGACCACGAAGGGAGTTGGCGGAACCCGCGCGAAGGACTGCTGTGCTCAGATCGCGCTCGTTCGTGCCGTCGCCCTGACTGTTCCAGATCGACCCAATCCAGTCTGTCGAGGAGTTGAGAAGCAGTCGCTGCCGACGGCGGCGACCGATGAAGATGCCCTGCGTTTCGGTGCCAGTCAGCGTCTTGCGGCCCGCGCGGACGAGCCTTTATCGGTGGGGATGCACCACAGATTCCACCCACCTGAAGTCTCACTTGGCACCCCCGCTGGCCTTCGACACATACAGCGACAGAGCCTCAATCTCTGCATCGGTGAGCTTGTCCTTGTACGAAGGCATCTGGCCCAGCCCGTTGCGCAGCGCCTTCGCCACGCGCGCAGCGTCGGGCTTCAACTCGTCCAGCACCGGGCCGACGGCGCCCTCGGCGCCCGCGGCCTGCAAGGTGTGGCAAACGGCGCACGACGGGACGACGCCTTGCAGGAACAGCTTCTTCCCTAGCGCGAGTTGCGCCCTGTCGTCGGCCGCCAGCGCGGGTAGAACGGGCAGCGCCAAGCCGGCGACGAGCACCGACGCGACCCTCATTGCATGCAACATGAAGCGCTGCTGGATGGTGCTGCGCATGATCAGGCCACCGTCACTTTCACGGCGTGGTCGGCCCAGCTCGTGTTGTTGTAGCCGCCGGCGTTTTCCATCCGCTGTTCGGGCTGCACGTTGCCTGCCGTGTCGGTGGCGCGGCTGGCCAGCGTGTGGCTGCCGGCCGGCAGCCTGGCCGGCAGCACGAACTGGCGCCAGGCATAGCGGCCAAGGTCGGGCCCGGTGAGCCGCGCGTCGTTCCAGGTCTTGCCGCCGTCCAGCGACACCTCGACGCGCTTGATGCCGTTCAGCCCGCCGAAGGCCACGCCCTGCACCTGCACCAGGCCGGCCCTCACGCCAGCTGCGTCGGGTGCGGGCGAGTTGATCCACGACTTGACCGTCATCTCCTGCACCGACGGCTGGCTGGGTTCGCCCTTGCCGCCCGGCGGCGAGATGCGGTAGCCGTGCGACATGATCTTCGCCTCGGTTTCCTTGGCCGTGAAGGCCAGGCGCTTGATGTACTTGATGTTGTTCACGCCGGTGTAGCCGGGCACGATCAGGCGCAGCGGCCCGCCGTGGGCCAGCGAGATCGGCACGCCGTTCATCTCCCAGGCCAGCAGCGCGTCGGCCATCGCGGCGGCCGGCACCGAGCGCTCGACGATGATGCTCAGCGGGTCCAGGCCTTCGGGCAGCTTCTCGCCGCCGGTGCCGGTCAGGTAACCGGCGCCCGGCACGACGCCGCCCAGCGCTTCGGCCACCACGCGCACCGGAACGCCGGTCCACATCACGCA
>CAZMIS010000755.1:0-1644 GCA_964566325.1 uncultured Anaerolineales bacterium | reverse complement strand
AATATGGTTATTGAACTTGGCTCACATACCGACTGCAGAGGTAAGGCTTTTTATAATATGGAATTATCTGATAAACGTGCTAAAGCTTCGGCCGCTTACGTCGTTTCTAAAGGTATTGATAAATCCAGAATTTATGGTAGAGGTTTTGGCGAAAGTAAATTGGTTAACGATTGTAAATGTGAAGGGAAAATTGTTTCTGATTGTTCTGATGAAGAACACCAGATGAACCGCCGTACCGAATTTATTATTGTTAAATTCTAATGTAATTAAACTATATATTTGAAAAGCCTTGCTATTGTTGTTTAGCAAGGTTTTTTTATTTTAGATTAATATATTGTATTTGGTTATTTATATAAATAAAAATTAGTTTAATATGAATACTAATAATCAACTGAAAGTTTTTTTAGAAGAAAAATTTAAAGAGTATAACAATAAAAATTTTATTACTACCGACCCCATTTCTATTCCTCATAGATTTACAAATAAAGAAGATATTGAAATTGCAGGTTTTTTCGCCGCTTCAATTGCTTGGGGAGGCAGAAAGGCTATAATTAATAGTGCTAATAAGTTAATGGACATAATGGGAAATTCTCCTTTTGATTTTGTTATGAATGCTAATCAAAAACAAATCGATAATATTAATATATTTGTCCACAGAACATTTAATTCTGTCGACTGTAAATTTTTTGTGTTTGCATTAAGAAATATATATAATAATTATGGTGGGCTGGAAAATTTGTTTTCTTTTTCCAAAAAAAATAATTATTGGGATGCTTTTACTGCAATCTCAAATTTTGGAGATAAATTTTTTGAAATACCTCATCCCGAACGCACTGTAAAACATATTGCTAATCCTTTAAGAGGCTCTGCAGCTAAAAGAATTAATATGTATCTGAGATGGATGGTTCGTAATGATGCTAATGGAGTTGATTTTGGATTGTGGAACAAAATTCCAACTTCCAAACTTATCTGTCCACTTGATGTTCATAGCGGTAGAATTTCTAGAAAATTAGGATTGCTAAATCGTAAAAGCAATGACTGGAAAGCAGCAATTGAGCTAACAAATAATCTTATAACTTTTGATGCAGAAGACCCTGTAAAATATGATTTTGCTCTATTTGGACTTGGAGTTTTTGAAAAATTTTGATAACAATTAATTTATTATTTAAATGCTTTTTCAGGTAATCCATCTCCTGTTATTTTTAATCTTGAAAAGTAATCAGGAGTAAATTTGGCAGTGAGTTTGTCGACATATAATTTAGCAAGGTATTGACTAAGCATAAACCCATGCCCTCTTAATCCCAAGAATAAACCATTTTCGGGGTCAATTATCATTCGCGGTTCTACATAATAACCAGACCATACAGCTTGAAAACCAACAGACGATAATGCAGGCAACCAGTTTACAAAAACTTCAGAAACTATTTCAAGAAAATCTTTTGAATTAATTTTTAAGTTTTTACCAGTTTCTAAATATTCGTTAAGAGGAGAGGCACAGCCAATTATCTGACCCGTTTCGCCAAGTTGTTGGCCATAAACAGCCGAAAACCCTTTGTATTTTCTTCTGTCGATGAACATATCAAGAGGTGCACCATTTAGCCCTAACATTGGCAATCGTCTTGTAATAAAAGCTTGATGTTTAAC
>CAZMIS010000754.1:0-1644 GCA_964566325.1 uncultured Anaerolineales bacterium | reverse complement strand
GGTGAATACTGAGCAAACTTCTTTGGTGGTAAAATACTTGTAGAATAAAAATAAACAGTTCCTTTTCCACTTATTTTTTTCCATTCAACTTTTCTACTACCGCATTCCCTACAAGCAGTAATTGGTGGGAAAGACCACTTTGAACATTTTTTACATTTAACTCCGTAAATTATGTTCTTGGCCAAAGCTTCATAGAATTTCTTAGCAACATTTTCTACCATATTTACCAACCCCTTTTCATCACAGTAACAGCAGAGTGCATACCATAACCATGGTTATGTTGAGCTGCTATTTTAACTGGATTAGCACATTGCCTCTTACCTGCTTCACCACGCATTTGCTTAACTATTTCATAAGTTTCTGCTCCAGGTGATGCTGCAAAAGCATGTCCTTTACCATGCCTTCCTCCTGAAGTGTTCATGGGTTTGTCTGCATCAAACATAGTTCTATCCTCCATGAAATATTTCCAAGATTTACCTTTAGGTAAATATCCTGCAACTTCAGAAAGAATAAGTTGGTATATTTGCATACAATCATGCACGTACAAGTAATCTAAATCTTTACCTGAAACTCCTGCCATTTTATATGCGCCCGCAAACGTTTTCTTATCAATGGCCCAATCTGTTGGGTCTTTACCATACCAAGGATAATTACTTGCTGCCCAATCAAAACCTAAAATGTCAACAGGTTTATCGTGATGCTTTTTAGCGATATCTTTCCTTGAAACTATGTACGCTGTTGCACCATCAACAGTGTTCAATGCACTTAACAATCTTGTTGGATACGCAAAGAAGGGATTGTTTTGAGATTTCCAATATTCAAATGGACTCTTCATTTTCTTTGCCTTGGCTTCTTGTTCAAGAGTTGTCTGTGTATATGCTTTTGGGTTTAATGATGCATGTCTCCTCACTGCTTTAGCTACATGGAACATAATTTCATCCATCTGGTCAAATGAGATTCCATATTTCTTAGCATAACCCATTGTTGGAATTGCACCGTAAGCTGAAGCAATATCATAACAGTGATGGTAACCATAAATTTGATCTACACCAAAATCTGTCCAGTACCATAAATCTGCTGGGTCAATTGCTTTACGCTTAATAGGATTGTCGTCAGGATATGAACTTAATGTTTCTGCACCTACCACTAAAATTTTATCGAATTTACCTGATGCAACGGACATTGCTGCAAGTCCTAATCCAGTGTTCATTGTTGAACACGCTGTCGCAAAATGTAATGCTGGCTTGTTTTGTAACCCGAGCCAATCTGCCATCTGTGTATGGTGACTATATACGTGGGAACCATGCGAAAGCATACTTCCGAAATAAAACGCGTCTATGTCTTTTGTCTCGAGATTTGCGTCCTCCATAGCTTCGAATGCTGCTTCTGCAGCCATTTCGTGAAATGTTTTTCCTTTTAGTTCAGGGGTTGTAAGAACACTTCCAAACTTAGTACAACCTACTCCCATAATGGAAGCTTTTGCTTTGGATACCATAACACACCTCCTTATCAATAAGAGTTCTCATTAACCCTATATAAAGGTGCCCTTCACTCGATACGTTAATAAAATAAAAAATTAAGAGGATTCCTCCTCAACTTCAATTTCCTTTTCAGTATCTTCCATTTTTTTCCTTTTTAAGAAAA
>CAZMIS010000753.1:0-1655 GCA_964566325.1 uncultured Anaerolineales bacterium | reverse complement strand
TACCAATCCCAAATTTCTTTGACTACCGGGTCGTTACCATCCTTTGTCAGACGATCAATCACCTGGGGACCAGCCCCGGAGTCATACCCGGTAAAGTGATAGAAATACAGCGGGGTTTTATCATTGACCAACAATTTTCCTTCTTTCGAGAAAGATATTTGTCGTGTATCTAAATTCCAACTTGCCGCATTGTATCCCGGGTCACGGATGACATGATAATCCTCAAAATATGAGGGGATCAAGTCACACCATTTCTGGTCGGTAAACAATCCCTTATCATAGTCGGCATAGCAAAAATCCAACAGGCGTTGTTCCCACCAATGTGCAAATTGCCTGCCTTCATCTTTTTGGGCGTTTATGGCAATAAAACCAAGGTTAAATATGCCATGTCGCATTGCCCCATAGATTTCATTTTCTACAATGGATTGATAATTATCTGAATAATTGATAAGGTGCGGTGTCAATAATATCGCATGGGTATCAAGCATTTTTTCAATTTCGATCAGGTCATTGAAAATTACAATATCGGGGTCGATGTAAATGATCTTGTCGGCACCTTCTGAAACAAGTTGCTGTAAGAATATCCCTTTTACTGCTGTACATAATTCAACAACTGTGTGTTTAAATATCCAACTTTTAAGGTCATTAATTTTCAGATCTTCAACCCAGACAATCCTGTCGAACAATTTCTCGTCAAACTTAACCCGATATTTCATTGTGGAGGGTACACGGTCACTTACCAGCAAATGAAATTTCCACTCAGGGTGCAACTTTTTCAAGGAATCTGCAAGAATCCTGGCTTTTGGCAAATAATTTAAAGCAATACTGGTAAATACATTCATCGTCTTTACTCCGTTCCTCCATGAAAAACCAGTTTTGCCCTAGGTTTTCCATCCTTCTGGTAATTCCCGACCATGTCAAACAATTCCTCTTCCAGGAAGAGTCGCTCCAGTTGGTTCTCGTTCTCAAGAACCACCCCCTGAGTCGGATTGTTCTTAAGATAGTACTGAATGTTACCGCTATCCCGGTTTGTGACAATAAAACAACCGGCAGCAAGGCTTTCATACATTGTATAAGAGAAGGTCTCCGGACAAATTGACCACAAAAACGCAACATCAATACCATTCTTTATCAGTTGCTCTGTCATAGCCTGGCGATTTTCATGTGTAACCGTGACAACGATCCTTTCATAATTGCCATGACCGCCCCAATCATTTGAAAAATAGAAAAACTGAAAGCGGGGATCTTTCCCGATCTTTTCGGTGAGTCGTTTCCATGCTCCCCATCCCTTGTACTCAACCGGGAAACCAACAAAGCCAATTCTGAGCACATTCTTGTCCCCTGCGATCGGTTTATTTTCTATCCAATCCAAGCTGAGGTGGGGAATGATGCGGGATGTGACATTAACTGTTGGAAAACCTTTTTGCCATAGATCCAGAGCGTGTTGCGATGGAGCGACCACCTCTGTCTTGAGTTGGTTGAATAATTCAATAAATTCCTGGTGGTGCCTGCGTCTTTCATCTCCATATTTGCATATCTTGCAAGAGTTGCTATTGATATCTGGAATCTCACAAAAGACTTTATCATTCCTGAGAAGAAAACATCCCGGACAGACAGAATAATAATCATGAACCCAAAATTGGGCTCGCCCTATA
>CAZMIS010000752.1:0-1655 GCA_964566325.1 uncultured Anaerolineales bacterium | reverse complement strand
CCTGCTCGCAGATCAGCACAATGAGACCAAGCGATCAAAATCATAACCGCTGGCTCGCGATTAGTAGGTCACGAAGCCCCATGATGCCTTCTCGACGAGAGCCGATGCTCGGAAGCATAAGACAGGCACAGACCGTGCTGTCACAGATCCAGTGCGCAACCGGTCGCGGCATGACTCCAGCGGCGCGATGGCAGTATCGCCCCCCAGAACGGGCCGCCCGTGGTTCCTGGTTGGCGACCCACTTGGAAACCTATCGCTCTGCCCGCGCACCGACTTGACGCGACTTGATGGTTTGTGGCATACTCAGTTAAGCCAAATGGCTTATAAGCCATTTGGCTTAACATGGAGGATTCCACATGACCGGCATCTATAGCACACCCCCCTACTTCACTAATCGCGTCAGCGAGCTAACCACTCTGGCGCTGGTCGCCGATGACCTGCTGGTGGGCCGGCCGCGCCACGTGGCGCTTTTCGGCCTGCGTCGTATCGGGAAGACGCTGGTCTGCCAGGAACAGATGCGCCGGCTGCACGCGAGTGGCAAGGTGATCCCCGTCTACCTCGACCTGCAGGACCTCGCCAGCTCGCCGGAGCTCTTTACGCAGCGCTATGTTGGGCTCTCCTGCTTCTGGGCGGTCGATCATGGGGAGGGTCCAGCCGATCCCTACCTTAGTGCCACCGACCTGATGCAGACCAATGCGGGGAGTCTGTCGGTGGTTACGCGCACCGCGGCCGCCCTCATCAACGAGATGGGCAAGCAGAAGGTTGACTATACTACTCTACTCAACATCGCTTTCGACTTCCCTGAACGCCTGGCTGAAGCGCTTGGCCGGCCGCTCATGTATTTCCTGGATGAGTTCCCCGAGTTGCTCACCCTGGGCAGTTTTCCCGGTGTCGGGGATCCGCTCAAGCACTTCCGCGCTGCGCTGCAGCGCCAAACGCGGGTTGCTTATGTCATCACCGGGTCAGCCGTTAGCGCGACCGAACACATCGTGCAGGATCACCAATCGCCCCTGTTCCTCCAGTTTCGTGCGCTGGAGCTGCACCCCTTCGCGCCGGAAGATACACAGGCGCTCACCGAGAAGCTGGTCGGCCGGCTGCCGCCCGCGGCGCATGCGGCGATTCACACCTACACCTTCGGTCACCCCTTCTATGTCACTGCGCTGGCTGAACGCGTGCGCGAGCTGGCTTCCGGCGAGGCCGCCGCGGTTACCCCTGAGTTGGTCAGCCAGGCGTTTGTGCTGGAAGCGTTGGAAAACCGCGGCCAGATCTATGGCTACTGCCGCTACCTGTACGACATCTCGCTTCAGAAGGCGCGCGGCTATGGCGTGCTCAAGGCACTGCTCCAGATCCTGGCGACCGAAGATGGCCTAGCCTTGTCAGAGATCGCCAGCCGCGTGCGGCGCCAGGCGTCGGCCGCACGCGACTACCTTCGGCGGCTCATGGAAGTGGATCTGCTGGTCGAACGCGAGGGGCGCTATTTCTACGCCGATCCGGTTTTCCGCTACTGGGTGGCGCAGACCACGAAGGGTGTGGCCATCGAGGGGTTCCCCCGCCAAGAGGAGTTAAAAACGCTGGTAGCGGATCTGGCTGAGCGGTTTGCGCGCGCCTCGACCCAACTGGGCCGCGCCAAAGAAAGCGAAGTGCGGGAGTTGCTG
>CAZMIS010000751.1:0-1659 GCA_964566325.1 uncultured Anaerolineales bacterium | reverse complement strand
AGGGGCAGGCAGAGACCGCGCCACAGGCCGCCTACGCCCCGATCCACAACGAGGATGAGCCGTCAGACGCCGCTGTGTTCGCACATGGCCTGAACGTCGAGATCGACCAGAAGGCGGACAACACGAACCCCTTCAACCCGTTCCGGCTGTTCGGCGGCGCGAAGAAAACGCTGGTCGGGGAGGGCGTGTGATGGGGCATCGCATCGAATGGGTGGACGGCAAGCGGGAGCCACAATGCCCGCCAAACCCAGAGTATCCGAATGGCATCGATATCGACCTTGCCGGGTCCGCTCCGAAGACATGCCAACTTGATCTACCGTATCCGGCCAAGCGCTGCGGACACTACGCCATCAAATGCGACGCCTGCAAACAGGTTGTCGTCGTAACGACGGCGGGCCGCCCAGATGATCCGCGCTCGCTGCGCCTTGCGTGCAGGGAGATGGTCAATTGAGCAAGCCAATCCTCGTCCTCGATTTCGACGGCGTCATCCACGGCTACCAGAGCGGCTGGAAAGGCGCAGCCAACATTCCCGACCCACCCGTCCCCGGCGCATTGGAGTTCATCGTCGGCGCTCTCGACAAGTTCGAGGTGCATATCCTGTCGTCGCGCTCACATCAGTGGGGCGGTCGCCGCGCCATGAAGCGTTGGCTTTGGGAGTGGCTTGTTACCGAAGGCGACGCAAACCCCAGCAAACCGAAGAAAACGATTCCCGAGTGGTGGCAGAATTACGTTGCCGGGCAATCCAGCATGGAGCCGTGGTGCAATGAGGTCCGCAACGCCGCCCACCTCGTCGTCAGGTCCGTGAAATGGCCGACGCGCAAGCCTGCCGCCCTCTACACCATCGACGACCGCGCACACCAGTTCGATGGCTCATGGCCAGCGCTCGAAACCATCGCAGCGTTCAAGCCGTGGAACAAGCGAGCACCGCCCCCGAGCGAACCTCTCCCCGAGACACAAGGGCAATCAGGATCGAGTAGAACTCCATGACCGACCTCCAAGCCTTCCTCTCTTCACACTCAGGGGCGGCTCCCAAGGGATAACCGATATGTCGAAGCAGGAAATGCGACCGGCGCAGAGCGAGGAATCAGCGGCGATGGAACGCGCCCGCATGTTCGCAGCACATGGGCGCTTCAAGCTGCCTCGCTATGAGGACCTGCGCACCGGAGATGGCGAGCCGCTCCCGCCGCAGGATGAGCGCGGCAAGCGTATTGACGCACTGACACAGGAATATCTCGAAGGGATGAAGCAATGACCGCCCAGCAAAGCAAGACCACCAAATACGCGATGGTTCTCCCGATCATCCTGTTCGGAGGCATGACGCTCGGAGCGCTCTATCTCGGAGTGGCGGGCATCTATTGGATGGCGACTGGCGATGCTCGCTGCCTAACCGCGTGGGATAGTCGCTTCCAGCCCCAGTTCGTAGCCGGCCAGTGCTCGATCCTGCAAGCCGGGTATCGCGTGCCGACGCCTGACTATCTCAACCTCAACGAGATCAGATCGCCAGACGCGAGGGACTACTGACCATGAACCTCGACCCCGACCTTATCTTCTTCCTCATTTACACCGCAGCCCTTCTAGCCGGAGCCGCTTTCCTGAAAGCGACAGGGAGGAAGGCATGAGCCTCAGGTTCTGGATCTACTCTGGCGCCGCCCTCCTTGC
>CAZMIS010000750.1:0-1662 GCA_964566325.1 uncultured Anaerolineales bacterium | reverse complement strand
GCTCACTTGCGGGTTCATCAAAGCGAACCGAGACGTATCTTGGTGACCGTCGGCTGCTCGTGCACCAGGGTGTCGTAGTCATCGCTGGCGCCACCCAAGGCAACCGCCATCCGACCGCGTGACGCGCCAAAGGTGTTGATCCCCGCACGGTCGCCGGGAATCGTCAACTTCACCTGAACAGTCCGGTGGCCAATAGGCACAGGCTTGTCGATCGCCTTCAGGACAAAGTCGATGCTTCCTCCTCCGCCGGCCATGACAACGTCCAGGCGGCTTACCGAGTGAACGGGCTTGTCGAGCCACTTGCCAATCGCGGCCGCGTTGTCCTGCACCAACCTCAGGAGCTCTGCGCGGATCTCTGCGGCCATGGCCTGCGCTTCCGGATGCGATTGCAGGTCCTGCAGGTGAACGTCGCAGCCCAGTTCCTGGATCAACCCGTCGCTGAACAGCGTTTCCTTGATGCCCCGGATCCGCGCCCGTACATCTGCCAGGGCGGTTGCGCTCGGCTTCTTTGCGCGCGACTCGAGGAGCTTCAGGACAATGCCGTCCACGACGTTCCCAGCCTTGAACACGCTGATCGGTTGCCCCGTTCGATAGAGCTTGCTGCGGACCTGTGATGCGCCATCGGGGACCAAAGACAGGAAGAGGCCGATGTCGGTGGTGCCTGCGCCCACGTCAACGACCGCGCACATTCGGACGAGGTTCTCCGCGCTGGGGAGCAACTCCGCGGCAGCTGCCACAGGCTCGACCACATCGACGGCGGCGTGGCGCGGAGTGGCGGGTGATTGGACATGCTCCAGCAGCGAAGTGACAGTCACCGTGCCCCACTCGCGCTGGAAGGCCATCTGCCGGGCCTGCGCGCTGATGCGAGCAAGGGCGGTGTTGGCGGCTGACTTCACCTGCGCCGGCCACACGGGATGGGCGATTCGAATGTCGACGCTCTTCAACGTCGACTCACCGATGTCATCGGCTTCGGCCGCAGCACGAATCGCGTAGGCCAACAGGCCCGCCAGCAGATGCTCACGGGTCACACCCAGTCCCGGTGCGGCGGCTTCGCCCAGGCGGTCGGGCTCCTTCAGCCAGAGCTTCGGACTTGACTCGTAGAGCGATGGCGTGCCGGTGTCCTTCCGGGCAACGACAGCTCTCTCACCGTATCGGATGTACCGCCGATGCTCGTCAACATGAATCTCGCTTCGAATCGACGCGTCGTCGAGCCTCGACTTCGTCACACGACCGATGTCCAGGGTCTTCAGCTTGCCGCTGGGTAGCCTGCGAACGGCTCGGATTGAGCTCGTTCCAAAGTCGATGCATAGCGCTCCACTCATGCTTGTCCACTCCCATGGGCTCTGTTGTTTGCTGAACTCGGTGCTGCCGTCTAAACAGCCGCGACCAACGCCGCGACCAGAACACGTGCGGACCCATCGGGTCGCTGCACCTGAACCCCCGGCCGGACGATGCGCACTTGCCTGGGCGATTCACTCGCTTCTGCGACTAGGTGATGAGACAGCGGGTCGTAGCTGACGACGGAGTCCTTCTCGCCGAGCGGTGTGATGCCTGCTGTCCCTGCGGCCTGTTGCAGCATCGCGCTCAGCGATGCAGCCCGGCTGGCATCCGGCAACTCGGCGACAAAGGCGTCCCAGGCCGGCAGCAGCCGGGCGAATACGG
>CAZMIS010000749.1:0-1665 GCA_964566325.1 uncultured Anaerolineales bacterium | reverse complement strand
TGCCGGGCATCGACGGCGCGAGGTTGCGCCATCGGGCCAAGACGATCAGCCGGGTCGATCCTGACGTGCTGAAGCATCTCGCCGAGGGCCGCGCGGCCGAGTTCCTGCGCGGGATCGACCTTCACGCTGAACTGGCGAAGGTCACCTGCCCGGTGCTGCTCGTGCAGGCAGACCCCGCGCTGGGCGGCGCGCTCACCGACAGCGACGTCAACCGCGCGATCGCCCTGATTCCCGACGGCCGCTTCGTGAAGCTGACGGGCATCGGTCACGACCTGGGGCTGGAATCGTGGCACGTGACGCCGCTCGTGCGCTCGATGTCGTACTTCCTCGAGTCGCTCTAGGCTGCCAGAAGAGCAGTCGGCGCATGCAGGCCCGAGGGTCTGCATGCGCCGAAATCGATGGACCCCTCCACGCGCGGCGGAGGAGCGGCCGGCTCATCCCGCCTCGCCAGCCTCGGCCAGGTACACGCACCATTCCGGCGCGTCCTTGAGCGCCAGCCCGTCCCACGCCCCATGCACCGTCATCCCCACGAACCCCGCCTCGGCCAGCATGCCGGCCATCATCTCCGCGGTGTACGCCTGGTCGGATAGCCCGTAGGTCGACATCTCGCCGCTGTCGAGATTCAGCACATGGAAACGCTCGATCACTGCGCGCGCCTCAGTGTCGAACCGGCGCTCGCCGAGATGCAGGAAGGGAAAATCGCCCCACAGCCCACCCCGGTCGGTGTACCACCATGTGCTGTCCTGCTTGTCGATGTGGGCATCATCGAGGATTTCGAGCAACAGCTTTGCCCCCGGGCGCAGTGCCGCACGGATGCGGCGCAACACGTCGAGCGACTCTTCGGGGCGCAGCACGGTGAACTGCCCATACAGATAGATCGCCGCGTCGAACCCCTGCCCGCTGAAGTCCATCTCGCGCACGTCGCCCTGGTGGATCTCGACCGGCAGTCCTGCACAGAGCCCGCGCGCATAGCGAACCGAGGCCGGGCCGAAGTCGATCCCCGTCACCGCGACGTCGCGACGCGCGAACTCGGCTGCGTAGATCCCGGGGCCGCACGTGACGTCGAGGAGCCGGCTGCCGGCCCGCAGGTCGAGCCACGCCAGCATGATCTGCACCAGTGCGCGCACCTCCGGCAGGCGGCGGGTCGCCGCGCCGTGGCTCTGGTCCAGGTGCTGTGCCAGCATCCGCTCGCTGAACGCCGGGTCATCCCACGGGAGATTGCCCCCGTCCCGCCAGGGGACGGGGGGCTGGGGCCGATCGAAGAGCGCCCGCAGCGCGGCCAGGGTGCGCCGCGCTGCGTCGTCGCCGGATGAATTGCCGGGTTCGCCCATCACCGCGGCCTAAAGCTCGGGCTCGACGAACACGGGCTCTGGTTCCGGCTCAGGGGGAGGCGGCAGGATGGGCGCGGTCACGCGGCGATATGCCAGCGTCCACACGCCGTGGGTGAACACCGCGTACAGGCCGCCGATCAGCGCAAATGGAACGGCCAGCAACACGAGCGCGATGGGCAGGCCCACGGCAACGGCCCACGGCGTGGAATTCGCCAGCTCGTGGATCAGGTAGCCTAGCCCCCCGCCCAGCCCCGCGGCCAGCCCGACGATGAGCAGCACGACCGGGATCATCAGGATCGCAAACCCGATGCCGATGCCCAACATCACGAGCCAC
>CAZMIS010000748.1:0-1669 GCA_964566325.1 uncultured Anaerolineales bacterium | reverse complement strand
AGATTTTGCGCTTTGTGCCAATAGCATGATAGAGGCCCGAGGCCGACCGCGCGGGGGTCTTCGGTTCTTTGAGGTCGGAGTGCCTGGGGCCAGGCCGATGCCGTGAAGTCTGGCCGGCGCGGGTTTGCTCCTACCATGCTATTGGCGCAAAGCGGAAAAGGGTCCCCAAACGCGATTCATCGCGTTTGGGAGCCCAATCTCCGGCGCACGCCCGTTTCGGGCGTGCTCGGACCTGCGGCTCCCAGATGTGTCGAACAACGAGGCCGCAGGCCTTGGCGATGGTCCAGGGCCCAGGCCATCCGCCATCGCCCGGTAGGGGCGAATAATCATTCGCCCCTACGACGCCTGACGATGCCACCCGGAACTCACCGTTTGCGGATGGACGGAGTTCCGCCGCAGGGCGTGCTGGGCACACCTTTCCCTCGGCCGGCCTGCCGCAACCTCACCGCGACATCAGAGAAGGTGTGCACAGCGCACCCTACGCCGTCTGGCCTTTGGAGGCGACACCGAGTGACTTGTAGGATGGGCTTCAGCCCATGCTGCTCCTGTCCAGCCATAGGTTGGCCGCTCCTTGGCATTCCAGACCTTTGATGGGTGGCAGCGGCAAGCGCAGCGTGCCGATGGCTCGTCGGATAGATTGTCCGCCTGGGCCCAAGCCCATCCTACGCCGGCCGGCCCTTGGAGGCGAGGCCGAGCAGGCGGGCGACCCCGCCGAAGAGGTAGCTCAGGGTCATCGTGAGCACCGTGCCGATGACGATCAGCCAGGTCCAGCCCAGGGGCAGGATCTGCTGCTGGATCAGGACCAGCAGCACGGTGCAGATGGCCGTGCTGAGCAGCATGGCCGGGATATTCGCGCGGTTGGCCTGGTGGCGCGTGAGCAGGCCCAGGAGAAAGACGCCGAGCATCGCTCCGCCCGGCAGCGCGAGAAGTTGAAACGCGAATTCGAGAATATTGCCCACGGGCGCACAGGCCACCGCAATCCCCGCCAGGAGGAGGCCGAAGCCCACCACCGCGAGGCGTGAGACGCGCAGGTAATGCGCCTCGGTGGCGCGGCGGCGCAGCAGCGGTCGGTAGATGTCGCTGACGAAAGAGGACGTCAACGAGCTCAGGGGCGAATCGATGCTCGCCATGACAATCGCGCCCAGCACGAGACCCTTGAAGCCCGCCGGGAGAACCGTCCGGGTGAAGTGCGGGAAGACCTCCTTGGCCAGCTCCGGCTGCGGCAGGCCGGGGTGCTGCGCGTAGAAGACGTACAGCAGCGTGCCCACGAACAGGTACAGGCAGTAGACTGGCAGGGCCGTCACGATGGTGGCCACGATCGTCTTCTGGCTGCTGCGACGCGTCTCGACGGTCAGGAGCCGCTGCACCATCTCCTGGTCGGCGCCGAAGGAGACCAGGCCGCTGAAGAACCCCCCCGCCACGCCGGCCCAGAAGGTGCTGGCGTCGTTGAGATTCAGGCGGAAGTCGAAGGCGTTGAGCTTGCCGGCCTCGTGCGCGGCTTGCAGCGCGGCGCCCGCGCCGCCGTCGATATGCCAGAGCAGGTAGACGACCGCCGCCCCGCCGGCCACGACAAAAAAGAGCGCCTCGTACGCCCCGGCCCAGACGACCGCCTTGATGCCGCCGAAGGCGATGAAGAGAATGCTCACCACCGTGAACAGGGCAATGGTCG
>CAZMIS010000747.1:0-1673 GCA_964566325.1 uncultured Anaerolineales bacterium | reverse complement strand
GGTCCTGGTCGTAGCGGCAGAAGTTCTGGTCGTTCAGATCGATGTGGAACAGCTTGCCCGCGTCCCACGCCTGCGCGACGCCGTGCATGAAGTTGAGGCCGGCCATGTGCTCGTGCGCCATCTCGGGGTTCACGCCCACCATCTCCGGATGGTCGAGCGTGGCGATGAAGCCCAGCATGTGGCCGGTCGTGGGCAGATAGATATCCCCGCGCGGCTCGTTCGGCTTGGCCTCCAGCGCGAGCTTCAGGTCGTAGCCCTGGTCGATGACGTAGTCGCAGAGGAAGTTCAGCGCCTCGCGGAAGCGCTTGCCCGCGTCGAGCGGATTCTTGCTGGCATCGCTCTCGATGCCCTCGCGGCCGCCCCAGAAGACGTAGATCTTCGCGCCCAGCTCCACGCCCAGGTCGATCGCGCGCAGCGTCTTGTGCAGTGCGTACGCGCGCACCTTGGGGTCGTTCGCGGTGAAGGCGCCGTCCTTGAAGGCCGGATCGTAGAACAGGTTGGTGGTGGCCATCGGCACGACCAGGCCGGTGCTGGCCAGCGCCGCCTTGAAGTCCGCCACGATGCGATCGCGCTCGGCGGGTGTCGCATCGATCGGCACGAGGTCGTTATCGTGGAAGTTCACGCCATACGCGCCGGCTTCGGCCAGGAGGTGGACGATCTCCACCGGCGAGAGCTTGGCGCGCACATCGTCGCCGAACGGATCGGAGCCGCGATTCCCGACGGTCCACAGGCCGAAGGTGAATTTGTGCTCGGGTTTTGGGGTGTAATCTGACATAGCCGGATCTTCTCCTGTCGTTAGCGACTCTTCTTCAACTGCACATCGGCGTACACGGCCAGGACGAGGACGATGCCCTTGAGCACATACTGGTACGCGGCCGGGACGTTCATGATCTGGAGGCCGTTGGTGAGGCTCGCCATGATGAGCGACCCGATCATTGCGCCGAAGATCGTGCCCACGCCGCCGAGCGGAGAGGTGCCGCCCAGGATGCACGCCGCAATCGCATCGAGCTCATAGCCGAAGCCGGCGGCGATCGTTCCGTAGCCCACATAGGAGGCCAGGACGATGCCGGAGACGCCGCACAGGAACCCCATCAGCACGAAGATCATGAAGATGTTCTTGTTGATGTTGACCCCGGACAGCCGGGCAGCCTCCCGGTTGCCGCCGATCGCATATGCGTAACGTCCGAAGCGCGTGTTGCTCGAGACGTACGAGATGGCCACTGCGACGATCGCCAGGAGCAACACGGGCGCCTGGATCCCGTGGTATCGGTTGACGAAGTACACGTAGCCCACGACGACCGCCGCAAACAGGATGGTCTTGAGCAGATCCACATACAAGGGAGCCAGCTCAAAGCCGTACCGGCGTTTCCGTTGGCGGCTGCTGAACGTGTTATAGAGCAGAAAAACCACCACCAAGGCAGCAATGATCCACCCGGCCACCGACGGCAGATAGCCCTGGGCGATCTGCGAAAAGACAGGCTGATTGGCCGGGATGGTCTTTCCCTGGGTGACAATGAGCAGCAGCCCCTTGAACACCCACATGCCGCCCAGCGTAACAATGAACGCAGGGACACGCAGGTAGGCGATGATGGAGCCCTGCAGCATGCCGAACAGGATGCCCACTGCCAGGCCGACGATCACGGAGAGAATCGCCGGCAGCACCACCTGGCCCG
>CAZMIS010000746.1:0-1676 GCA_964566325.1 uncultured Anaerolineales bacterium | reverse complement strand
TGTCATTCTGAGTTACCCATCCCGCGTCGCAGGATGCGCCCCGGCAAGAAACTTGCATGGGGCGGGTATAATAGGCACTGGTCGCCAGACAAGCTAAGACCGTGCCCGCCTTGGAGCGTTATAGCCCGTTTCTGAGTTTGGTTCTGGTCAGGCGTGATGTGATCACTGGTGGCAGCGTTTGGGCTGAGCGCTGACCCCGCTAGGCAGACTACTCTAATCGGACCTGACCGGGTCTGATGCGACCGCATCTTTGCCTGGGACGAGGTGCTAACATGGGTCGCAAGCAATCGCAAGGTAGCACGTGGGAAGGCCTGAAGGTGATCCATCCCCACGCGGCGGGTCTGGACATCGGCAGTGAGGAGATCTGGGCCGCGGTCCCGCCGGAGCGGACAGCCGAGCCGGTGCGCAAATTCGGCACCTTTACGCCGGACCTGCACGCCTTGGCCGATTGGTTGACGGCCTGTGAAGTCGACACGGTGGCCATGGAATCGACGGGCGTGTACTGGATCCCGGTGTACGAGATTCTGGAAGCCCGCGGCTTGGCGGTGTACGTCGTAAATGCCCGCCACGTGAAGCATGTGCCTGGCCGCAAGAGCGACATCCAAGACTGCCAATGGCTGCAAGGCTTGCATAGTGTCGGCTTGCTGCGCGGGTCGTTCCGGCCGGCGGAGGAGATCGCCGCGTTGCGGGCCTACCTGCGCCACCGCGCCGGACTGATTGAACATCGGGCGGCGCACATCCAACACATGCAGAAGGCGTTGCAGCAGATGAACGTGCAGTTGACCCAGGCCGTGAAGGACATCTGTGGCGTGACGGGCCTGGCCATCATTCGGGCCATCGTCGCCGGTGAGCGCGACCCCAAGCAATTGGCAACCTTGCGCCAACCAGGGGTCAAGAAGACGGCGGCTGAAATCGTCAAGGCCTTGACCGGCAACTACCGACCGGAGCATCTGTTTGCCTTGCAGCAAGCCCTGGCCCTGTACGACTTCTACACCGCGCAACTGGCGGCTTGCGATACCGAGATCGAGCGACAGTTTGCCAATCTGAAGCCGATCAGTGACGACTTGCCGCCCTTGCCCCCCTCGACGAAGTGCGACTCGCACAGCAAGAACGGGCCCAGCTACGATGCCCGCAGCTACTTGTACCGTCTGACCGGCGTAGATCTGGTGGCGATCTCGGGCTTGAATGAGAGCACCGTGCAGACGATTATCTCGGAAGTCGGCACAGATCTGAAAGCCTTTCCCACGGAGAAGCACTTTTGCTCCTGGTTGGGTTTGGCGCCGCACAACGACATCTCGGGCGGCAAACGTCTGCGTAGTCGGACCCTCAAGACGAACAACCGGGCCGGGCAAGCCTTTCGGATGGCGGCCCAATCGGTTGCCAAAAGCCCTGAGAGTGCCTTCGGGGCCTTCTATCGCCGGATGAAGGCGCGGCTCGGTGGCAAGCAAGCCATTGTCGCCACTGCCCATAAGATCGCCCGCGCCTTCTACCACATGCTCAAGCATCGCATACCCTTCCATGACTTGGGAGGTGAAGAATACGAACGCCGTGCCCGCGAACGCGAGATCAAAAACCTACAGAAGCGCGCCGCCAAACTGGGTCTCGCCGTAGTGGCGACACCAGCAACCCCCGCGCTCGCCGGGAGTTTCTAGGCAGCCGCGCAGCGGCGAAGAATC
>CAZMIS010000745.1:0-1682 GCA_964566325.1 uncultured Anaerolineales bacterium | reverse complement strand
AAAAAATACGATAAAGCTATTAAATTTTACAATAAAGCACTTTCAATTTATAAAATAACAGGCAATAAAGACGGTATTGCATATTGTTATAACTCAACTGCAATTTCTTATATTAATTTAAGAAATATAGATAAATCTCAATATAATACAACTGAAACATATTTAAAAGCTAATCAACTATATTTAAAAGCTCTGAATCTATTTGAAGAAATTAACAACCAATATGGAATGGCAACGGTTCTGGTCAATTTATCGAATTCAAATATTAAGCTAAAAAATTATAAACAAGCTATAATTTATTCTCATAAAACTCTTGAAATAGCACAAAAAACAGGAGCTTTAACTACTCAAAGTGTTGCTTACGAAAATTTATCAATTTCGTACGACAGCATAAATGACTCTCCAAAGGCTTATTATTATTATAAACTTTTTAAGCAAATTGACGATAGTTTGTTTAATATTGAAAAAAATAAACAAATCAACGAATTGCAATTAAAATATGAAAGCAGTAAAAAAGAAAAAGAAATTAATGATAAAAATACAAGAATCATTGTTCTTGAACAAATTAAAAAAGCCGATAAACTTAAGAAAAATATCTTAACAGGCGGTATTATAAGTGTTTTGATATTGAGTTTTATATATATAAAAGGGCTTAAACGCAGAATAAAACTTAATAGACAATTATTCGAAAATAAGAAATTGCTTAACGAAAAAGAACTTGAAAATGAAAAATTAAAAAGTCTGCAATTGCAAAAAGAATTAGAATTAAGAGAAAGTGAAATAATGTATAAAAACAAAGAAATTGAATACAAAAATAAGGAATTAGTAAATTATGCTCTTAATATTGCCGAAAAAAATGAATTATTAGAAGAAATTAAAGATACTATCTTAAATAATGAAGAGCCTAATCTGTTGACTAAAACTATTCAAATAATATCTTATAATCAGAAGAATCTTGATATAGATAGGCGAGAACTTCATAACAAAATAGAATTGATTAACCAGTCGTTTTATATGAAGTTGCACGAAATACTTCCCGAAATTACTAATACTGAAGAAAAACTATGTGCTTTAATAAGGCTTAAGCTTTCATCTAAACAAATTGCTCTTACTCTTAATATAACTCCTCAAAGCGTTGATGTTTATAAAAACAGATTAAGGAAAAAATTTAATCTTAATAAACATGTTAATTTGAATGATTTTCTGAATTCGTTATAGAAAATAGTATGTAATATTTTCTAAAATATTTGTATATATATTGTTAAGTAGTATAATTCTCTATACAACTGTTAATCAATTAATTATAATTTTATTGTTAAGGTTTTGTTAAGTTATAATTATTATGAGTATATAATATTTTATGGTTTAAGCCAGTTGCTTTGAGGTTTCACAATTAAACGAGCATTGTTATATGCCATTTTTAATGTTAAACAAGTTTTGCAGTATAAATCTTATCATTTAATTTATGCACAACTAAGGCTAAATCAGGGTTTGGAGAGTTTGACGTTAAACACAACGGTAGTAATAATTGAATTTTTCCATCATAATATTGTGGGACAGCTACTTTATAATTTGTTCTAACTTTTTTCTTTACTTCATCTATAGGCCCGGCTAATTGCCTTCTGAGTTCAGCAACATCAGCCTTCTGTAGATGATTTGGGAATCGTTCAATATTATCTCCA
>CAZMIS010000744.1:0-1683 GCA_964566325.1 uncultured Anaerolineales bacterium | reverse complement strand
TCCGCCGCGGCCATGGCACTACCGGCGCGCGCCACCGAAGCGTCGAGGGCAGCCGTGCGCTCGTCCAGGTCCACGGGGTCCATCTCGGCGAGTAACTGGCCAGCCTTAACGCGGTCGCCCACGTCGACGGTCACCGAACGAACACGACCCGCGACTGTGGGCCCAATCAGGTAGCTGCGGCGGGCCTCGACGGTGCCGATCCCGAACAGTGCCGGCGTGAGCCGGCCCTCGGCGGCTTTGATGACAGTGACGCGCGTGGGCGCCAGCGGCCCGGAGCGCATCACGACGAAGGCCATGGCCGCCGCAAGGCCTAGGCCGAGCAGGACCAACACCAGCCGGCGCAGGCCGATCGACGACAGCTTCATGAGACCTCCCCGAGGCTGCGCCTGAACAGGGTGAAGACACGTTCGCCCTGTGAGCGCATCGCAACTGGCCGGCCGGCCAGCATGGCCTGCATCACTAGGCCCTGGATCAGGCCGACGAAGGTGGTCGCAGCGGCCTCGCGGTCGAGGTCGCCTATTACCTGGCCCTGCCTCACAGCTCGCTCAAGGGTGTCCAGCAGCAGCTTGCGGTAGCCCTGCAGCAGCAAGCGCACCTCCTGTTTGGTCGCGGAGTCGGCGGGCTGCTGCAATTCATGGAAGATCAGACGCGGCACGCCCGGATGCGCTATGACGAAGTCGACATGCGCGCGGAACATCGCCGCGAGTGCATCCACAGGCGAAACCGCATCGGCGGCTGCGTGGCTCACCGTCTGCATGAGCGCTTCGCGGACCCACCGCGCCGCTGCTACCCAGATGGCGTCCTTGGTGGGGAAATGCTTGAACACCGCACCCTGTGTGACGCCGATGGCCAAGGCGATGTCAGTCGTCGTGATCTGCGCCGGGCTCGTGTCGCGTGCCAGCTGCAGTGCAGCCGCCACGATCTCCGTCTGGCGCTCTTCGGTGGACAGGCGTGTCTGCATGGTGAGGCCTGAATTGGTAAGTAATGGATGACTTACCAAATATGCGTTGCTTTCAGGCAGATCACCATGACCCAAGTCAAACCCGGCCTCCACCTGTCGAGAAGTTGGACCAGGAGATGCAGCCCTACCGCATCCACGGCGCGTGCAAACCGCCACTGGCGCACCAGGCCGTGACGGCCGTGCCGGACATCGGCTTGCTGCTGCCCTGCAACGCAATCGTCCGGGAAGAGGTGCCTGGCCGTGTCGTCGTCGGCTTCCTCGATCCGCAGATCATGGTGCACCTGGTTGGCAAGCCGGAGGACCGGTCGGTGACTGAGGCCGCACAGCAGCGCCTGCGCCGTGCCTGCGAGAGGCTCGGCGGCAGCGCGACCCGGGCCACCTGAGAGGCTTCGGCACTAGCGCCACCGGCCGGGGCCGAGTAGCGCACCAAGCGGACCGTTCGACATTCGCACGGGACTAGCCCTGGGACACGCTGCCCCCAGGGGAGCACTGTCGTCTGGCGAGTCTTTACGCGATGGCGTATTCAGGTTGGTGTGCCGCCAGGCGGTGGCACGCGGATGACGGACCGACAGTTGAAGTCCGCGAACGGGCCGCTACGCGGATGCGCGGCGCGAAGAACGTTGGCCGAGCCGGCGGGCAGCTTTGTCGAAGCTCGAAGGGCGGCTGAGGGTCGGCCAGCGCCGGTCGGGCGCACGAATTCACCGCCGGAAAGCTGACTCCCA
>CAZMIS010000743.1:0-1686 GCA_964566325.1 uncultured Anaerolineales bacterium | reverse complement strand
CACAGCCCAGGCCGCCGCCTCCTGATCTCCTTTACCCTAACGGTGAACAGTTACCCCGGCGCTGCCATTTGGGCATCGCGGCTCTGGGTGCTATAATCGCATATCTGCGCGGCAGCGTTCACGGACGCGCGCGCTACTAACACCAGGAGCATAACGCGCGTGGTAAGCCCGCTTAACTGGCTTCTAGGCCTTTTCTCCCTCGATATCGGCATCGACCTCGGTACCGCGAACACCCTGGTCTATGTGCGCAATCGCGGGATTCTCATCAACGAGCCGAGCGTCGTCGCCATCGACCGCAAGACCAAGAAGGTCCTGGCCATCGGGTCCGAAGCCAAGGAGATGGTCGGCAGGACGCCCGGCAACATTGTGGCGATCCGCCCGCTGCGCGATGGCGTGATCTCGGACTTCGATGTCACCGAGAAGATGCTCGATTACTTCATCCACAAGGTGCACGAGCGCATGTTCCTGCGCGTGCCGCGTCCGCGCGTCGTCGTCGGCATCCCGAGCGGCGTGACGGAAGTGGAAAAACGCGCGGTCTATGATGCCACGATCAGCGCCGGTGCGCGCGAGGCATTCCTGATCGAAGAGCCCATGGCGGCGGCGATCGGCGCGGATCTGCCCGTCGCCGAGGCGCAGGGCAGCATGATCGTCGACATCGGCGGCGGAACCACCGAGGTGGCCGTGACGTCGCTGGGCGGCGTGGTGGTGTCGGGCTCGATTCGCGTGGCGGGCGACGAGATGAACGAAGACATCGTCAACTACGCGCGGCAGAAGTACAACCTGCTCATCGGCGAGCAGATGGCCGAGAAGGTGAAGATCCAGGCCGGATCTGCCTACCCGCTCGATCCTGAACTAACCGTTGAGTTGCGCGGCCGGAACCTGATTACCGGCCTGCCCGAGGCTGTCGAGGTGAGCAGCGTGGAGCTTCGGGAGGCGCTGCGCAATTCCGTCAGCATCATCGTCGACACGATCCGTGCAGCCATCGACCAGACCCCGCCCGAATTGATCGCAGACCTGATGGAACATGGGATTGCCCTGGCAGGTGGCGGCGCACTTCTCAGAGGACTGGCGCAGCGATTGACCGAAGAGACCAAGATGAAGGTCTACGTGGCGGCAGATCCCCTGAGCTGTGTGGCACGCGGTTCAGGCATGGTGCTGGAGCACTTCCCCGTCCTGCAGAAGACGCTGGCCAGCATGCAACGGGGCAGCACGCTGCACTAAAGAAGCTATGTGAAGCGGCTTTCCACACGACGCGTTTCCGGCAGCAGTGTGCTGTTTCTGCTGTTAGCGACCATCAGCATCGCTCTGCTCATCCTGTCCGCGACCAATCGCATGGCGCCCGTTGAAGGCGCCTTGTCGACCGTCGCGCGCCCCTTCCTGGGTTTCTTCAACGACGTCGGCCGGCAGATCGACAACGTTACGTCAACCGTACGTGACCTGTCCACCCTCCGCAGCGAGAACCGCCGGCTGCAGACCCTCGTCGACACGCTTACCATCGAAAACGCGCGCCTGAGCGAGGCGCAGATCGAAAATCAGCAGCTGCGCGAGTTGGGCCGCTTTCGGCAACTCAATCCGTTCTACGATTTTCGCGGCGGGCAGGTGATCGCGCGGGTGATCAGTCGCGGCCCGTCCAACTACCAATCGGCCCTCGCCATCGATCTTGGCTCCGAGCAGGGCATCACGCCC
>CAZMIS010000742.1:0-1699 GCA_964566325.1 uncultured Anaerolineales bacterium | reverse complement strand
ACACGGCCGCACTCAGACCTGGATGTTGCCATCAACCAGCAATACCTGCCGCGTTTTCTCGGGATCCTCAGCCGGTTGGGCTACGGGCATGTGCCGCGTGACGATCAATGGGAGCACAATTTTGTGCTCGAGGATGGCAGCGGGCACCAGGTGGACATCCATTCGTACATCCGCAACGAACAGGGGCAGATTGTTGGTGGGGTCGAATACCCCGGGGATTCCCTCACCGGGCAGGGTAAGATCGGTCATGCCAAGGTTTGCTGCATTAAGGCGGATTGGCTGGTAGATTTTCACCTGGGATACCCCTTTGATGAAAATGATTACAGCGACGTAAAATTCCTCTGCAACCTTCATCGTTTGACTTTGCCGGCTGAGTACCAGTCCTATGAGGACGCTTTATATGCCGGGAAGGCAGAAGACCCCTGGGTAATACCGCCGCAGTTTTTTGCGCGCTTGCCCCAGACACCCGCGGAGTACCTCGCGCTGATCAACCTGCTGGATAAAACCGAGGTCGAGAAGCTAACTTCAGAAACGAAGGCGAAGTTCCTGGAAGTGCAGGAAGCGCAATCCGGGGCGCAAAACGTGACTTTGGCGCATTTGCTAAAAGCGGGGTTGCGTTCTGGGCTCCTTTTGCTCGAAGAAGGGCAGGGTATTGGTGCCTGCGAACTGATCCCATTGGCGAATCGCGTGGTTGCGGGGGAGGAAATAGCTCCAGGGAATGGTCAGTGGCAGATACGGCAGCTTAGCTTGGCAAGGCGGGCTGATCATGCTTCAGCTTTTATGTTTCTCTTGAGGGCTGCCATCCAGGAAGCCTGGCGCGCGGGCGGCACGCACCTGGTCGTTTCGCCGTTGGACGATGTCACTCAGCCTCGCCCCGCTTTGCCTAAGCGCTATGACCCTGCGGATATCGGTTATGCCAGCTTTTACGCCCGTGCCGGTTTCAAACGCCTCGAACCAGTTCCCGGAAGCCGCTGGGGTATCCACTAATTTGCAATTTAAGAAAGGAAAGCCATGTACACCATCTCTCTCACCCCGGACATGCAAGCCAGCGCGCTCGTGTTGGGTTGTATGCGCCTGACGCGCCTCACAGGCGCTGAATTGGATCGGCACCTCAAGAATGCCCTTGAACTGGGCATCAACTTCTTCGATCATGCTGATATTTACGGTGGTGATGGCACCTGTGAGCGCCACTTTGGCGAATGGCTGCGCGTCAATCCGGGTCTTCGTTCCCACATGCTAATCCAATCGAAGTGCGGCATCGCACAAAGTGAAGCCCACCAAAACGTTGCTTTTGACTTTTCATATGGGCACATCCTCAAATCTGTTGATAATTCCCTGCAAAACCTGGCGATTGAGCAGCTCGACGTGCTGCTTCTGCACCGCCCGGATGCGCTTTTTGAGCCCGAAGAGGTGGCAGCCGCGTTCGACGAGCTCTATGCCAGCGGAAAAGTGCGCGCTTTTGGCGTGAGCAACATGCACTCCGGTCAAATTGAACTGTTGCAGCGTGGCACGAGCCATAAACTGATCGCCAACCAGCTGCAGTTCGGTCCCGGTCATACTGGCATGATCGACCATGCCATTCGGATGAACACGAACCTGCCATACTCTGAAGATCGTGATTCCACGACGCTGGATTACTGCCGCTTGCACAGCATGACCATCCAAGCCTGGTCGCCGTTTCAATATGGCCTGGTCAAAG
>CAZMIS010000741.1:0-1706 GCA_964566325.1 uncultured Anaerolineales bacterium | reverse complement strand
ATTTGCGTCCGACGAACAGGCTCAAGCCCCATTCATGGGGCGCCGCTGTGTAGCCCGGACGTTCACGTCCGGGCGGTCGGCCGGCCGAATTCTCAACATTTGTCACGTCCGGGCAGTGGGCGGGCAGGATTGAGGCCGCGGCTTCAACCCGCAGGCGGCGCTCTACTCCGACTCGGGCTGGCGCTTGGGGCGAGCGCCGCGCGCGCTCTCGGGCGCCTTGCGCCGGCCGTCCACGAGCAGGTGCATGAGGGCCAGGTAGGGGTGCCTGAGCATCATGCGGGGGCCGGCGTAGCGCATGACCTGGCGCACTTCTTCCCGCATGGCGGGCTTGTAGCAGTGCGTCGGGCAGTTGACGCACGTCGTCTTGCCCTCCTGGTAGGGGCACTTCTCGAGCCGCAGGCCCGCGTAGTCGGCCAGCGCCTGGCACGCTGCGCACAGCGTCTCGCCCTGCGTGCCGTGCTTGTCGTGGCAGTAGAGCAGGACCATGGCCTCGATGGTGCGGGCCTCGCGGCGCATCCTGGGATGCTCGTTCGTCAGTTCGATTCTCTGCATGGCTTCTCTTCTCCGGCGTGCCTCTCAGCGCATGAGAGGCACGCACAGATTACCATGATGGACGTCTCGGGCTATATGACTTTTGTCACCGCGCGGCCCGCGCCCTGGACGGTGCAGCGCGCTCAGGCGTGCACCGCCACAGCTGCCCGGCGCCGATACGCAGCGAAGCCCTCGATCCAGTAGATGGCCAGCGCGATCCAGATCAGCACGAACCCCACCAGGCGCGACGGGTCGAAGCCCTCCTTGAACAGGTAGACGCCGATCAGGAACTGGAGCGTCGGCGCGACGTACTGCAGGATGCCCAGCGTGGTCATCGTCACGCGGCGCGCGCCGATGGTGAAGAGCAACATCGGGATGGCGGTGACCGCGCCCGCGCCCATCAGGAGGAGCGTCGTGCCGGGGTCCGATCGCCCGAACGCGCCGGTGCCCTGCATGCCCAGGATCGCGATCAGCGCCACGCTCGGGATGAACAGCAGCGTCATCTCCAGCGTCAGGCCCTCGATCGAGCCCAGGGTGGCCGTCTTCCGCAGCAGGCCGTAGACGCCGAACGTCAGGGCCAGCGTCAGGGCGATCCACGGCAGGCGGCCGTAGTTCAGGGTCAGATACAGGACGCCGGCCAGCGCGATCAGGACGGCCGCGGTCTGCCACGGCCGCAGCCGCTCCCGCAGGAAGAGCATGCCCAGGACCACGTTCACCAGCGGGTTGATGAAGTAGCCCAGGCTCGCCTCCACCAGGTGGCCGCTGTTGTTGGCCCACAGGAAGACACCGTTGTTGACGGCCAGGATCAGGGCGGTGACGACGAAACGACCGTAGGCGCGCGGCCTCGCCACGACGTCGGCCAGCCACTTCGTGCGCCGCGTCAGCAGCAGCACGCCTGCGAGGAAGACGAGCGACCAGGCCATGCGATGCGCCAGGATCTCCGTGGCAGGCACCTGGTGCAGGCCCTTCCAGTAGACCGGCAGCACGCCCCACAGGATGTATGACGAGAGTGCAACGAGTGATCCGCTATTCTTCATGGGCCTCGTGTGTCATCCGGAATATCAATGATGGTGTTCGCCGCCGCCGTGCGCGTGTCCGTGATCCAGCTCGGCCTTGGTGGCCGGGCGGATGTCGAGGATCTTGACGTGGAACTGCAGCGTCTCGCCCGCGAGCGG
>CAZMIS010000740.1:0-1710 GCA_964566325.1 uncultured Anaerolineales bacterium | reverse complement strand
ATGCGACGATCACGGCTTGCGCACGGACCTCCTCGAGAGCGCGTTGCGCGTCGGGCCGAAGTTCATGTACATCCTGCCCAACTTCCAGAATCCCGGCGGCACGACCCTTGCGCTGGAGCGCCGGCTGGAGCTGGTGAGGCTCTCCAACAAGTATGGCATTCCGATCGTCGAAGATGACCCGTATGGAGCGCTGCGGTTCGAGGGCGAGCACCTGCCTCCGCTGGTGGCGCTGGATGCCGACTTCCAGACGAGCGCGGGCCTGAAT
Organism: uncultured Anaerolineales bacterium; assembly: GCA_964566325.1. GTDB lineage: Bacteria > Chloroflexota > Anaerolineae > CG2-30-64-16 > CG2-30-64-16 > JALOOB01. The sequence goes on along the minus strand of CAZMIS010000740.1, from coordinate 1,445 downwards.
GGACACGGGTACATGGAGGGGAACGTCATCTACCTTGGCACCTTCTCCAAGACGCTCTCCCCCGGCCTGCGGCTGGGCTGGGTCGTGGCGCCGATCGAGGTGATCGACCATATGGTGATGGCAAAACAGGGCACGGACCTGCAGACCTCCACATTTGACCAGATGCTGGCCTGGGAAGTGCTGAAGACAGGCTTCCTCGACGACCACATCAAGTTGATCCGCAAGGTCTACGGCGAGCGGCGCGACGTCATGCTGGCAGCGCTGGAGAAGTACTTCCCGCCCGAATCCTCCTGGACCCATCCTGAGGGCGGGCTGTTCCTGTGGGCCAAGGTGCCGGACGGAATCGATACGGAGGCCCTGTTGAAGGAGGCGGTGGAGGCCAAGGTGGCCTTCGTGCCTGGCTTCGCGTTCTATTCGGATCCGAACCAGGGGCACGATACCATGCGTCTGAACTTCTCGAATGCGAAGCCCGAGATGATCGAGGAAGGGATTCGTCGCCTGGGCCAGTTGCTGTATACTAAGGTGGCGGAGCAGAGCCGGACACACGTTGTGCCGGGCTGAGCCATTCCCTTGTTGGTGAGGTAGACGATCATGGAAAGAACGCGCGTGCGCGACATCATGAGCAGCCCAGTGCTGGCTATCGGCCCGGAGACCACGCTGCCCACAGCCAACGCGCTGATGAAGCAGCAGAAGATCCGCCACCTGCCCGTGGTCGAGAACGGGCGTCTCGTCGGCATGATCAGCCGCGGCGATCTGCGCGAAGCGTCCATCACGGCCGGCATCAACGCCGATTCCTATGAGCTGCATTTCATGCTCGACCGGCTGACCATGGGAAAACTCATGACCCGCAAGGTCTTCTCGGTCACGCCCGATGCGTTTGTTGTGGATGCCGCGGAGTTGATGACGGAACACAAGATCGCGTGTCTTCCCGTCGTGGACGAGAGGGGCGGGGTCGTCGGCATCGTGACGGAATCCGACCTGTTGCGCATGTTGGTCACAAAGATACGCGAGGCGGAGGACATCGCAGGCAAGTAAGGTGGGCCTTTGCGGGCGTCCGGCACGGCGATCCTTCGGAGCGTCAAGGTGCCGGGCGCCCGTGTTGTTCTGCAACATGTTGGGGCCTTCCGGGCAGTGAGAGAAGATGATCGAACCCAACCTCGCGCGTTACGCGCGGCAAATCATCTATCCCCCTATCGGTGAAGCGGGCCAGCGGCGGTTGCTCGACGCGCATGTCACCATCATCGGCGTGGGCGCGACGGGCTCGGTGCTGGCCAACCACCTGGTGCGCGCAGGCGTGGGCCATCTGCGCCTGGTCGATCGCGACTTCGTTGAGCTGAACAACCTCCAGCGCCAGCTCCTCTACGACGAAGACGATATCGCGCAGATGCTGCCCAAGGCAGTGGCTGCCGCGCGCCAGCTGCGCCGCATCAACAGCACCATCGAGA
>CAZMIS010000739.1:0-1711 GCA_964566325.1 uncultured Anaerolineales bacterium | reverse complement strand
AGCTTCTGATCCTGGATTGTGATGGCGTGCTCACCGATGGTCGCATCGTGTATGGTAATGGCGGTCTGGATATCAAGAATTTTCATGCCAGCGATGGGATGGGCTTCATGCTGCTCAAAGCTGCCAAAATCCCCGTGGCAATCGTAACCGGAAGGAGTTCCGAAGCGCTTGCCTATCGGTGCCGGGATTTGGGGATTGAGCTGCTGTTTCAAAACGTAGCAAACAAGCTCCAGTGTGTAAATGAACTGCTGGAGAATCTGAATATGAGCTTTGACAACGTAGTCTATATGGGTGATGATTGGAACGATGTCCCCTGTATGCGTCGGGCTGCTTTTTCAGTAGCGCCTGCTAATGCCCTTCCTGAGATTCAGAAAATCGCAGATCATACCACAGAAACTGCTGGCGGACTGGGCGCTGTACGCGAATGCATCAGCTACATCATGCATAAGAAGGGGATTTTTGAACGGGCTGTGATCGATTTTCTGGAAGGAATCTGTTGAGCCTGACCTTCCCCACCAGACCAATAAAAAGCCGTACAAACCGCTTGGCGCGAGTAGCATCAGTTGCATGTTTTGGCTTGCTATTAGTGCTGCTGATTGGTTGCGGAAAGAGTGTTTTGGATACGGAAACGCCTGTGATGGACCGCAGCCAGCCCAATGAAACATCCTACAATATCAAGCTGAGTGAATTCAAGGATGAGCATCTGGATTATATCATCGAAGCTCAGAAGATGGAACGCTTCACCGACCGTCGCATGCTCTATGGATATGGTGTAACCCTCACCTCCTACGACCGCAATAAACAGGTGAGTTCTGTGATCAAGGCCGATACGACTATCGTCGATGATGCCAGAAACATCATCTTTGCCAGTGGCAGAGCATCCTTCTTCTCACCCGGAGGAGGATTGAAGACGGATAGAATCGCCTGGGACCGCAATGTGGATGAGATCACAGCCATGGGCAAAGTAACACTTACCAGGGATGGCAGTGTGCTCTGGGGCAAAAATCTGAGGACAAATTCAAAACTGAGCTTTGCGGAAATGGAAGCTGTATCTGCCGAAGGGATCGTCAATGAAAAAGACATTGATTGGTAGCCTTCTACTTCTGATCCTGCTTCCGGTGTGGGCGCAAAAACGTAATGATCCTGAGAAGTTTCGGTTGATCCATTCAGATAAGCTGTATATGAGCAAACTGGATAGCGGTCAAATCCTGGAGCTGAATGGCAATGTGCATTTTTATTATGGAGATACACAGTTCAAAAGCGACCGGGCTTTGATCCTGGATGGACCCAAGATTGCCAGGCTTAGCGGCAGAGTGGCGGTTTCCAACGACTCCCTGAATCTGGTGGCGGATTCTCTGGCCTATTACCGCATTCCTCAGATTCTAAATCTGGGGGGCAGGGTAAGGATCACGCAAACCACTGCCGAAGGTAATACCCGCTGGTATCAAGGGGATTATGGCATCTATGACCAGGCCAATGATACCTTCACTACCTGGAGCAATGTTAGGGCTTATGATCAGCAGGAAAACGCCCAATCTTCCTGTGGCTATGCCTTCTGGGACAGAAGAGCGGGATATTCATATCTGATCGAATCCCCGGTCGTAAGTGCCGGGACAACCGATATCCTCACAGTTAAAGCAGATAAGATGGAGTTTTTTGAGCAGGAACGCAAGCTGATTGCTACCTTCAATGTCGATGTGCGCTCGGGTGA
>CAZMIS010000738.1:0-1711 GCA_964566325.1 uncultured Anaerolineales bacterium | reverse complement strand
CCTGCCCGAAGTGACGGTGGATGAGGATATGATCCGCCGCGTACTAATGAACCTGATCGAGAACGCCTCCAAATTCTCCCCGTCCGGCTCCACCATCCGCGTGGGCGCGAAGCAGGACACGAAATATATGTATGTATGGGTTGACGACCAGGGCGCGGGCATCCCCGACAAGGCTAAGGAACGCATCTTCGACAAGTTCGTGCAGATCCACGGCGAGAATTCCATCAAGGGACTCGGGCTGGGACTGGCATTTTGCCGCCTGGCCGTGCAGGCTCATGGTGGTACAATCTGGGTTGAGAACCTGCCGCAAGGCGGGTCGCGGTTTATTTTCACACTACCGGTATAAGTGCATCGCAGCCAGCAATTTGAGGAGATCCCATGCAAGAGATTGCCCCGCGTGTATTCATTGAGACTGGTTTCCCCGGTGTCACCCTGGGAGCCATCGCCAAACCGCACGGACTGATCCAGATCGACGCGCCCTTCCGCCCCGACGATATTCGCTCCTGGCGGGCTGAGCTCTTTTCGATGAGCGGCGGCGTGGACCGGCTGCTGGTGAACCTAGACGCGCACTACGACCGCACCCTGGGCTCGCGCGCGCTTGAATGCATGATCGTGGGGCACGACCGCATGGCGCAGATCTTCCGGGATCGGCCGCTGACCTTCAAGGCGCAGACCGTGGAAACCGGCGCCGAATGGGAGCTCTTCCAGGGGCTGGGTTCCATCCGCTGGGCGCCGCCCGAATTCACCTTCAGCGATCAATTGTTCATCCACTGGGACGAGAAACCCATCATCCTCGAACATCACCCCGGCCCGTCCACGGGCGCCATCTGGGTGGTGCTGCCCGAGGAGAAGATCATCTTCCTCGGTGATGCCGTGGTACCGAACGCGCCGCCCTTCCTGGCCAGCGCGGATATCGAAGCCTGGAAGGAAACCCTTGCGCTGTTGGGCAAACCCAATTACAAGAACTTCACCCTGGTTTCCGGCCGCGGCGGCATCATCACGCTGGATCAGGTCAAGGAACAGGTCAAGTTCCTCGACAAGGCCCAACACCAGCTTGAGAAGTCCAACCACGACGACGTGGAGAAATCCGTGACGCAGTTGCTGAAGTCCTTCAATGTGCCCGCCGAAAAGCAGGCCAATTACGCCCTGCGCCTGCGCTGGGGAATGCAGCATTACATCTCCCATTACCACAACCAGTCGGCTGAGCCGGTCGACGAATAGTCTTTCAAAAGTGAAATGAAAACGAACGCAACGCAGCCCTCGCGATCGACCCAGGTGGTGGTCGACCGCCTGCTGGCGTATTACGGAGTACCCACCTGGCGCGACCCGCTTCCCCCGCTGGACGAGCTGGTCTCGACCATCCTCTCGCAGAACACCAACGACCGCAACCGCGACCAGGCCTTCTACCGCTTGAAGGAAGTATTTCCCTCCTGGGAACAGGTGCACGACGCGCCGGTGGAGCAGGTGATCGAAGCGATCCGGATCGCGGGGCTGGCGAACCAGAAAGGCCCGCGCATCCAGGCGGTGCTGCGACAGATCACGCAGGAACGCGGTAATCTCGACCTGTCCTTCCTGGTGGAGATGCCGCTGGAGGAAGCCCGGCAGTGGCTGCTGCGCTTCAAGGGGGTGGGACGCAAGACGGCGGCCATCGTGCTGCAGTTCTCGCTGGGGCGGCCGGCCTTCCCGGTGGACACGCACATCTACCGCGTCA
>CAZMIS010000737.1:0-1723 GCA_964566325.1 uncultured Anaerolineales bacterium | reverse complement strand
TCGCCAAATCGTTCCATATCGCTTGGCATTGTTTCAGTTACAATAACAGCAATATCAGCCTTGCTTGCAAGTTGGTCCTGTTTAAGTTTGTCAATCCAGTCGTTTGCAAAACTTTTAGTTCTTTTACTTTCATACACAATGCTTCCACAAGACTGTTGTACATTATTAATAACAGTTTGAATACAGTCGGCTCCTCTTATTCCTTTAGGAACTTCATCAATTTTATCGAAAGGATATATTGTAGATAAGAGTTTTTCCAAAGCAATCTCTTGGACTTCGCCCTGCATCTGCATAGAACCTTGTTCTGCTTTACGTTTCATTTCTTCGGCAAGTTTTTTATTATCTTCTATCTGTTTTAGTAATTGAAGTTTTTCTAATTCAAAACTTTCTCTTTCTTTTAATCTTGCCTTATCTTCAATTTCTTTTTGTTTTTCGAGTAATTGTTTTTCAAGGGTTATTTGCAATTCTTCATGCTTTTCTTTTAATTCCGATTCTTTTCGCATTAGTTCAACTTCCTTTTCTTTCAGAATCTTATTTTCCAACTTCCGTTTGTCATTATCTTCTTGAAGCATTTTCATTTTATTTTCATACTGCTCAAGCGTAGTTTTTTCAATTTTTTCTTTTTCTTTATCAAGAGCTTTTTCAAGTTCCAATTTAATAAGTTCATTCTGTTTTTCTTTAAGATTATTAATTTCCTGCCTTTCCTTTTCTATTTTTTCTTTTTCGTTATTAATCTTAGATAATTGCTCGTTAAACTTATTATCATAATCAGCTTTAATTTTCTTTTGTTCTTCGAGCAGTTTTTTTTCTAATTGAAATTTAAGCTCTTCCTGCTTTTCCTTAAGTTCATTTTCTTTTTTTATCAGAGTAATTTCTTTTTCTTTAAGTGATAAATTTTCTGATTTTCGTTTTTCATTTTCCTCTTTTAAAGTTTTAATTTGCTGTTCAAATTTTTCGGATGCAGATTTTTCAATTTTATTTTTCTCAACAGCTAAAGCTTTTGCGAGTTCCTCTTTTAATAATGCATCTTGTTTTTCTTTAAGTTCACTTAATTCTTTTTTTTCAGCTTCAAGTAATTTTTTTTCGGCGTTAAATTTTTCAGATTGCTCTGCAATTTTTTTTTCGTACTCTGATTTAAAATGAGCTTCAATTTTGCCTGACAATGCTTCTTCAACATCGAAGTTATGACCGCAGTTAGGACATTTAATTTTATCTGCCATAATATTTATGTGTTAATGCGTTAAGTTAATTTGCAAATTTATAATTTGTTAATTGTCAATTTAAAAAGTTCCAATAAATAAAAACTATATGTATGAATATTAAATGAATTGATTTTTAATTTTTCAAATTTAGAAAATTATTTATTAAAGCTATAAATATGAATGAGAAAATTTAAAAAAATTAATAATTATTATTGTTTTATTGTGATATTATATTAGGTTTTACCAAATAATATTAATGATTTCAATTGATTTCACTAAGATTATTATTAACTTGAATAAGACAGAAATACTTTTGAGTAAGACAGAATTACCTTTGAGTAAGATTGAACAGCCTTAGACTAAGATTGGACTACCATAGAGTATGCTTATGATTGATTTGAATAAGATTGAACTGCCTTAAAGTAAGATTACAATAGTTCCCAGTAAAATTACAATAGTTCCCAGTAAGATTATAATAGTTTCCGAGAAGATTATAATAGTTCCCGAGAAGATTATAATAG
>CAZMIS010000736.1:0-1724 GCA_964566325.1 uncultured Anaerolineales bacterium | reverse complement strand
GCTGCCATACACCGCTCCCACAAGGGCCAGAATACGACGCTTTCATTCTACCTCAGATCACGTCCGGTTACATTTGGAACTGCTGGTTCCCACCCGTTCCTGACCAGGGAAGTCCCCGGGAACCGGCATCGGTCCGCCAGCCGTCGTCCAAACCGGATCGCCCAGCGATTCGAACGACAGCATGACCGTCTCAAGAGGGCCCACGCCTGGCCCGCGCTCCGTCAGGACGCCTGTCACCGTTACCTGTCCGGCGTCCAGCTCCAAGTAGGCAATCCTTCCCGGCTGCTGTACGAAGGGCGTGAAGTCTTGGAGGACCCCTCCCCTGGCCAGTCGCTCAAACAACACCGGCGAGAAGCCATCGAGCTCGTGAACCAGCGTGAGATGGTAAGTGGTGGGCGGGCACGATTGGTTCGGCACGCAGACGTGGGTCGCGTCGAGGGAGAAACTGACCGAGCCGGCAGGAACTGCTGGTTCCACGGGCAGACCTTGGCAGATCACCGTGCCATCTTCGTTGATGGCGCTGATCGTGCTGCCGCCCTCGCACACGCCGCTCACCCGCAGTTGGCACGCGCTGCCCTGCTCCCCGTCCAGCATGCCGGCGTTCCCGGCTTCCACCGCCTGCAGCGCGTAGGGCCTGCCCGCGATGGACAGCCCTTACGGCGCCGGCGTCACGTCACCTGCAAACGCGCCGGGAGATCGCCACATCCACAACGCCACCCCGAGCGCTACGAGCAGCTGAACGATCGTGGTCAGCGCCGACGCGCTCAGGAACAGATCCGTCGCGTTGATCGCGGCGTGCAGCACAACGACGACAAGGAGACTGCCGCGCGCGAGATGGAAGACCGCCGTGAACAGAAGCGCCAGCGAGACGACCTGCAGGAAGAAGGAAACGACCACCGGGAGGCCGCCCTGCGCCCCTGACAGCAACAACTGAGGCCAGTGCCAGAAGGTCCACAGGACTCCGAGGATCAAACTGGATCGGAGCGGACTGAAGCGCTTCTGCAGCAAGGGCAGCGCGAGACCGCGCCAGCCCGGCTCCTCCAGGCCGCCTCCGCCCACCAGGCAGAACGCGAACATGATCAAAGCGGACACCGTCAGCCAGTGCCATGGGCCGCTTGCGTTCGGCGCCGGCGCCGGCAAACCAACCGCCGCGGCGAGGCCATTGCCGAGCGCGACGAAGGCCGGATACGCCCCAAGGGCGATCGCCCACCAGTACCACGGCACGTCAGCACGGCGTGGGTCGAGCGAGCGCAGGAGGTCACGAACTCCTTGCCGCTGCGAATGGACTCCCGAGATGACAAGGCCCACCGCTGCAGCGGCACTGAGATCCGCGGCAACTGCCAACAGGTTCGGGTAGGGCGGGACCGAGGGATCCGTTCCGGGGAGGATGACGAGTCCCGTCGCGGCCCACAGCCTCACAGCAACCATGATGGCCAATGTCAGGAGGGATGCTACGCCGAACAACTGCCAGCCCTTACCAGCCGTGGAGCGCGACGGTTCAGGCTTGACGATAGCGGCAACAACCATCGCGGCCAGCGCCGGGCTCACAGAGCCGATAACGCCGAAGCCGTTGACGGCGCCCAGATCGACGAGATAGTTCAGAAACCAGGCAGTGGACAGAGTGTAGGCCAGGACGATGAAGGTCGCCATTGGATGGCGGGCAGCCCAGTGGTGGGCTCTTGTGGGATGGGCGGTTACGACGGTCTCCGACGCCATGACGGTGA
>CAZMIS010000735.1:0-1725 GCA_964566325.1 uncultured Anaerolineales bacterium | reverse complement strand
AGATGAACAGGCGCGCCTCGAACGCGAGGCCGCTGAAGCCCGAGCCCAGGCCGAGAAGGCCGCTGCCGCTGCTGCCGCGGCAGCCGTCGAAGCCGCTGCCCGCTCCGCTGGTTCCGAGGCGGCCGTGCCGGTCGCTGCCGATGCTGCTGCCGAAGTTCCACCGGCTGTCGTCGAGCCGGTCAAGCCCGTGTTGCGCGTGATCAAGGCTGCGGACGTGGTCGACGAGGACAAGCAGCGTGCAATCGATCTGGCCAAGCGCCGCAAGGCTGCCGAGGACGAGGCTGCAGCCATCCGGGCGATGATGTCGGCGCCGAAGAAGGTGCTGAACGCCAAGAAGCCGGAAGAGGCGCCGAAGCCCGTCGAGGCTGGCAAGGAAGGCATCAAGGGAACCATCCACAAGCCCGCTGTCGCACCGGGTGCTCCGGGCGCCGTGGTGGCCAAGCCGGGCGACAAGAAGTCGGTCAAGTCCGAGAAGCTCTCGTCCAGCTGGGCCGACGACGCCGCCAAGAAGCGCGGACTCAAGACGCGCAACGACGCACCCGGTGGAGCCCGCGCCGGTTGGCGCGCGCCGCGCGGCGGTCGCCGTGGTGAACGCAGCGATGGATCGGTGTCGACCTTCGTCGCGCCGGTCGAGCAGCAGGTGCAGGAAGTGCACGTGCCCGAGACCATCAGCGTGGCCGATCTGGCCCACAAGATGAGCGTGAAGGCCTCCGAGGTCATCAAGCAGTTGATGAAGCTGGGCCAGATGGTCACCATCAACCAGCAGCTCGACCAGGAAACGGCCATGATCCTCGTCGAGGAAATGGGCCACAAGGCGCTGGCCGCCAAGCTGGATGATCCAGACGCGTTCCTCGAGGAGGATGTCGAGGGCGAATCGGAGCACGAAATGCTGCCGCGGGCTCCGGTCGTCACCGTCATGGGTCACGTCGACCACGGCAAGACGTCGTTGCTCGACTACATCCGGACCAGCCGCGTGGCGGCTGGCGAGGCGGGTGGGATCACGCAGCACATCGGCGCGTACCACGTCGAGACGCCGCGCGGGATGATCACCTTCCTCGACACGCCGGGTCACGCGGCCTTCACGGCCATGCGTGCTCGCGGCGCCAAGGCCACCGATCTGGTGATCCTGGTGGTGGCGGCCGACGACGGCGTGATGCCGCAGACGAAGGAAGCCATCGCCCACGCCAAGGCGGCAGGTGTCCCGCTGGTCGTGGCCATGAACAAGATCGACAAGCCCGGGGCCAACCTCGAGCGCCTGAAGAGCGAGCTGGTCGCCGAAGAGGTGGTGCCAGAAGAGTTCGGTGGTTCTTCGCCGTTCGTGGCGGTTTCAGCCAAGACCGGTCAGGGCATCGACGACCTGCTGGAACAGGTGCTCCTGCAAGCCGAGGTGCTGGAATTGACTGCGCCGAAGGACAGCATGGCCAAGGGCCTTGTCATCGAGGCCAAGCTCGACAAGGGGCGCGGCCCGGTGGCTACCGTGCTGGTGCAGTCCGGCACGCTCAAGCGTGGAGATGTGGTGCTGGCCGGATCGACCTACGGTCGTGTTCGGGCCATGCTCGACGAGAACGGCAAGCCGATCGCTGAAGCCGGTCCGTCCATTCCCGTCGAGATCCAGGGCCTGACCGAAGTGCCTCAGGCAGGTGATGAGTTCATGGTGCTGGCCGATGAGCGCCGCGCACGCGAAATCGCCACTTTCCGCTCGGGCAAGTACCGCGACGTGAAGCT
>CAZMIS010000734.1:0-1730 GCA_964566325.1 uncultured Anaerolineales bacterium | reverse complement strand
CACTGGAGCCGTTCATAGAGATCAAAGCTGCCAGTAAGAAGTTTAAGGATGATTCTTTGAATAAAGAAAACAAATTTTCAAAAGATGAAAAGAAGCTCCGGATTGATTTAAACACGGCGACAGAAGAAGAGCTGAAAAAGATCAGAGGCATAGGAAATTATTTTGCAATTCAGATTATTAAATTCCGCAATCGTCTGGGAGGATATCGGGCAAAAGAGCAGTTGCTTGAGGTGCCGAAAATGGATAGTGCAAGATACGTTGAAATAAGTCCTTTTGTCGAGGTAAATGCCAGGGCGGTTCGCAGAATAAACATAAACACGGCCACGTTCGACGAACTGAAAGAGCACCCCTATATTGGTTATAATATTGCGCTGTCGCTTATCAATTACCGCATGGTTCACGGACAGTATGTACAAGTCAGCGATATAAAAAATTCAGCACTTATTAACGATGCGAATTATCAGAAGATTTCGTATTATCTTTGCACACAATAATTCAGAATTCAGATTTCAGAACTCAGCATTATGGTTTGATATTTGATGATTTGAATCCGCAAAAAAATAAACATGAAAAAAATATCCCTGACCATCCTTACTGTCATCGTTTTGGCCGGTTTTACCCTCGCTCAGAAAAGTAAAAACAAGACTGTGGTTTTCAAATGGTATTCTTTTGAAGAAGCTTTGGAACTGAACAAGAAGAACCCCAAAAAGATCTTTGTGGATGTATTTACGGAATGGTGCGGCTGGTGCAAAAAAATGGATGCCAGCACTTTTGCCGACAGCATCATCAGAAACTATATGGCTCAGCACTATTATCCCGTAAAACTTGATGCCGAACGTAAGGATACCGTGTTTTTCAACGGAAGCTATTATGTGAATCCAAGCCCCGGGGCGCCGCGTTCAAGTCATCAGCTTGCTGTAGCCCTGCTGCAGGGACGTATGCAATACCCTTCGTTCGTGATACTAAATGAGAAGTTCGAAATACTTAATACCATCATTGGTTTCAAATCGGCAAAAGACCTTGAACCCATACTGCATTTTTTCGGGGACAATGCCTTTGAAAAAACCACTTTTGCCAAGTATGCAGAAACATTTGTGGGGGCGGTTACGCAATAGAGAATTTTGATTTTTTATAGTGTGCATTTTCAATCGGAAGTGCAGCAATTTTATTTAGCCCGGGCTGTCACAGGAATATATCTGTATCCTGAATGTCGCAATTTCGGAAACTGAATTAATTTTTTTCTGCATTTTCATATAGGACTTTTATGAAGATGTTTGAATTCTAAATACCCGATTTTCTTATTTTTAGCTAATCGCATTTTTAAAATAAAATGTTAATATTCTTGTTATTTGCTTTTCTATGTCGTACATTTGAAACTTTAATTATTTTATAATCAATCATTTCAAGTATTGACAGGAGATGCCGAAAATCCGATAAAGAGTAGGCAAAAACATTAAAACAAACAAAAATGGAAAAATTAATTGACGGTCTTGGAGGAGCGATTGGATCACGCTACCTGAAGAATCACAACCAACTAATATTTGTAGAATATGGTGGTTCCATATCCAAATATAATCTGGCTTCGTCATGGGCTTCTACGGTTTCTCAGGGTTTTACCACCCTGAAAGGTACCTGGTTGTTCGATTGTGAGACCGGTATTAATGTTCCTTATGCTCAGCAATCAATCGCTGATATTTTTGTAAAATCGAAATTCAGACGTTCAAATGGAG
>CAZMIS010000733.1:0-1730 GCA_964566325.1 uncultured Anaerolineales bacterium | reverse complement strand
GAGCGGGGTCCTGAACTCATGCGACGCCATCGCCACAAACTGGGTCTGCAGGGCGTTCACCTCGCGTTCGGCCGCAAGCGCCGTTTCCAGTTCGAGAGCCTGAGTCTGGATGACGCGCGTCCGTTCATCGACGAGCGCAGCAAGATGATCGCGGTGCTGTTTCAGTTCGCTCTGCAGGCGCTTCTTGATCGTGATGTCACGCGCCGTATGGATCACCTGCCCTGTCAGCCCCGTGTCGTCGACGACGGGCGTGATCGCCAGGCTCAGCCAGACTTCCTGACCGTCGCCTCGGGTGAGGCTCATTTCAAGCGCTATGGATTGGCCATCCCTGAGCCCGGCCAGCGCCTCAGCGTAGGCAGCAGGGCCCGCATGCTCATCGTCTCCAAACGCGACGATGCTCCTTCCCGCGAACTCCTCGCCTTCGCGTCCCATCATTCCCGCGAATGCATCGTTGGCCCAGGTGATCGTTCCGGTGGGAGTGGTTGTGAACACGGCGTCGGCCGTCCGCTCCGCAATCAACGCCAGCTTTTCAGCATAGCGCTTCTGGAGCTCAAGTTCGCTGATCGTTTTCCTGATGGATCGATGGCCAGGCCATGCGATTGCAAACCCTTGATAAGCGGAGATCAGCAGGAAGCCGACAAGGACAAGCATCTGTTCGGTTTCGAACCGGTGGTTCGCATCGACGATCAGTCGCCCGATCTCATCGCCAAAGCGATCGAATCGGGCATTGAGGCCGGTTGATCGCAACGCCGCGCCGTCGCCGGCGCGTCCGGCTCCTTCAAGCTGCGAGTCGTAGAGCGACGTAGTGACGAAGGTCCTGGTCGAGCGTCATGCGGTCGTTGCTGCCAGCCGTATCGGCGAGGTAGCGATCGCGGATATGCGGCGCCATTGTCGGACCCAGCGCGATCGCGCGCATGTCGTCTGCGTTACGCGACAATTGCGCCTTGAGTGCACGGGCGCCCGGTTGGGTATCGGGCCCGCTCGAATTCACGAGCGCAAAGAACCTCTGATCCAGCTCGGCGCGTACAGCCTGGGTATCCAGGATCAGGTCTGAAAACGTGTGGTAGACATCAAGCTGCTCGCGGGTCTGCGATTGTCGCACAAAGGCGGTGGTGCCGCAGATGCACAACAGGATAACAACCAGGACGTTGCGCCTCCAGATGTCCTGGGGGCCGCGCTTCATGTAGACGGTCAGGCCTCCCGTCATGACGATCAGCGTCGTGCCGAGCAGGCACAGCACCATCAATTCCTTGCTGCTCGCGACCACATCCCGGGCAAGCGGATTTGCGACCAGCGTCAGCGACGCCATGCCTGTGAAGTGCAGGCCGGCGATGGACACGACAAGCAGGAGGATCGCCGCCGCCTTCTGGGCGAGCGGGCCCTGCCTCCTCATCAGGACAAATGCAGGAAGCCCCGCCGTCACGCCCAGCAGAAGGGACACCGCGACCATGCCGGAATCCCACGCGACAAGCAGCGGCAAGGTCACCCCCGCCATGCCGACATAATGCATGCTGGCAAGGCCAAGGCTGAAGACGATCCCAGCGGCGACGCGATACTTGATGCTGGCCCGTTCGAGCAGCAGCACGGCGATGTAGGACGAGATGAAGACTACGATATAGGACGCTATCGTCTGTTCGATCTGGTAGGCGCTGGCGACTTCCGGCCGATGGCCGATCATCGCAACGAAGTGCGTCGTCCAGACAGTATGCGCGAGGACCAGCGCATCAATG
>CAZMIS010000732.1:0-1731 GCA_964566325.1 uncultured Anaerolineales bacterium | reverse complement strand
TAGTCCTTCATCTGGCCCTCAATCCACAGGCCGTGGTAGGCAAACGCGAGCTTGGCCATGGTGAAGCCTTCCTCCAGCTCGCTGATCATGACGATGTTCTCGCCCCATTCCCTGGCGGATTGCGGGTTCTGGTGCGGCATGCCGGGATGAATGTAGTATCCTGTCTTGTAAACCAGCACCTCATCCCGGATTTTCCCGCCCAGCAGCTTGTAGACCGGCACACCGGCATTCTTGCCCGCGATGTCCCACAACGCCATTTCGATGGTGCTGACCAGCTTGCCCCAGGGCTTGAACCCGCCCCGGTTTCGGATGCGAAGCATGGTGCGTTCCACATCGGTGGGATCGCTGCCGAGGATGAGCCCCCTGTAGTAGGGAACAAGCGGTTTGAGGTACTTGCAGTTGATCTCCGTCTGGCCGTAGCCGTCGATCCCCTTGTCTGTCACGACCCGCAGCACCAGGTTTTCCCCGATTTCCGCGCATTTCAAATCGATGATTTTCATGCCGTTCCCTCTCTTTCACCGCGATCGCGTTGGTTTCCCGGGGTCAGACCCCGTGGGCTTCGTGGGGTCAGACCCCAATGACCCCGCCGGGACTCCGCCTATTCCACCAAATCCACGCTGGTCAGTCCCAGCCGTTTTCTTTCCATCGCGGCCGGACAACGATGCGGCAAGCCTGGTGACCACAGGCAGCGGCTGCAGTCACGGCAGTGCACATATTCGGCACCATCGGTCACAGCCCGCGCCCAGCCGGGATCCGCCAACAGGGCGCGGCAGGAATCCACGGCATCGGCAAGCCCATCACTAAGCATCTGCCGGGCCAGCGCCGGATCCAGAATGCCGCACACCACCGAAACCGGCACCCGGCCAGCCACATGACGGAACATCTGTGCGCCGCTCCAGGCTATCCAGCCGTATGAGAGGTTGTCCGGGTACGCAACATCTTCCGGTCCGATGCCACCGGAAATCTGCAGAAAGTCCACGCCCGCCTCAATATAGGCATCCGCGATGGCGAACGCATCCTCCAAGGTGGGCTCGGCGCCGGGTGTTCGCGCCGAAATCACAAAGTCTGCGCCACAGGCTTCCCGGATACCGCGAATGATTTCACAGCCGAACCGGGCCCGGTTTTCCACGCTGCCACCGTATTCATCTGTCCGAAGGTTCACGCGGGCACAGATGAACTGATTGATGAGGTAGCTGTGGCACGCATGCAGCTGGATGCCGTCGTATCCGGCTTTTTGCGCACGGATGGCCGTTTCGATGAATTGATCCCGAATCTGATGGATCTCCGTCAGAGTCAACGCTTCTGACTGCTTGCCGCGCCATGGCACCTGTGAGGGTCCTTTCATGGGACCGCTGGCCTCGTGGGTCTGCATGCCGGCATGGGAAATCTGCACCAGCACCACCGCACCATGACGATGACAAGCCTCCGCGATGGCCCGATGGCCGGCGATTTGGGCGTCTTCCCACAGCCCGAGCATGTCCGGAGAAAGCCGTCCGGTGGGCACGACAGCCGTCGCTTCGACCACAATCAGACCCGCCCCCCCGGCGGCGCGTTCCTCATAATGCCTGGCAAACCGCTCAATGGCAATGCCGGATACATCCGTCCAGTCGAATTTCACGGCCGGTGCAAAAGTGACGCGGTTGCGAATGGTCTTGCTGCCAATGTGAAAGGGTGTGGCTGCCACATTTTTCATCTCATTTCCTTTCATGCTGCTCCTGTTTGCCCTGATCT
>CAZMIS010000731.1:0-1731 GCA_964566325.1 uncultured Anaerolineales bacterium | reverse complement strand
GATACGTTCGAGCGAACCGCAGCATCACCAGCGGCGGCGCCATCACGACTGGCAAGGCATTCGGCATCCTGGCCGGGCTGGATGTGGCCAGGGACAAGTGGCAGGCACTTGGCTACGTGTGTGCCTCGGCCAAACCACTTCGCATCATGACCGGAGCGTTCCGACCGATGGCCAAGAGCCGCCGAGGCACTGCTCCTCGGCCCGCCCGACTTGTGAAATAGGCGTCAGCAACGGCGGCAAGGGCGTCCTGCAGTGCAGGTTCGAGGATCCGCTGCCTGGCCGGTTGCCGGACTACCGAGCCCCTTCGCTCAACGGCCCATGCTCTTGAGGAGCGCAAGCACGCGGGTCGAACGGAAGTCCATCGCGATGTGATGGCAATTTCTTCCCTCGGCATCCGGCTTCAGTGGATCGCCGCGGTGGTCGACCATCAGTTCGAAGACTGCCGGGATGTCTGACTCGGCAGCAAGCATCATCGGTGTTCGACCTGGCACAGGGTATCCGTGACCCCGGTTGGGGTCGGCGCCGAAGCGAAGAAGCAGCGCAACGATCTGCCTCAGCTTCTCCACCGAGTGCCGGCGAACATGCCTTTCGACCATGGCGTTCACCGTCTCAAGCGCCAGCAATGGCTCGGCACGCATGAGCGTCATGTCGTCGCCGAACGCGCCAGCGGATGCAACACCAAACCGCCTCAGCGTGTCCAGACCGACAGCATCCGGTTCGCTCAAAAGTGCCATCGACAGACGCTCGAGCATCCGTTGGGGGTGAACGCGCCCGTGGAGCATCGTGATCGTGTAGTACAGCGGCGACTGATGACCGGTGAGGGCGAGTTGATCGGCGTCGGCACCCATTTCCAGCAACTTCATGACCACGCCTGGCTCGCCGAGCTCGACGGCGCACATGAGCGGCGTCAGCCGCTTCCGGTCTGTCATCGCGTTCAGAGTTGCGACTTGGTGCTTGGTGCGCAACAGCAGGTCCAGCGCAGCGCGCTCGCCCGTGTCATGCGCGCGTTGGATGGCGCACAGCAACGCCGATCCGCCGGAGCTATCCAGTGCGTCGACAGAAGCCCCCGCATCCAGCAGCGCCCGGACTTGAGCGACTTTGCCGAGCGACGCGAACAGTCTGATCTGCGGGCAGCGCCTGACGACACCGTTGCCATAGCGGACCGCACGCACCCGGTCCGGGTTTCCGAGGTCAGGCTTGATCGCGGCCACCTCCGCCGGCGAGATCGTCATGAGCCCGGGAGTGGGCGAGTCCGAAAGGTCGGGCTCACTCTCGACGAAGCGGCCTTGCGGAGGAAACCGCAGGAGCAGTTGCTGGGCGAGTTGCTCCAGTTCCCATGACTCGACGACCGCGTCTTCACTCGGGCGAAGGAACAAGCCGAGCACGATCCCGACCTGCTTCAGTTGCTTGACGAAGACTTTCCTGCCAAGGAAGGCTGCGATGCATATCGCGTCCTCGACGATGTCCTTGACCTGGTGTCCGGCGCGGTAGCAAGCCAGTTCGAAGGCCTGCTCGTAGTGCGGCAGTGCGTCCTCATACCGGCCGGAGAGGGCGTGCCATCGCCCCTTCATCCAGGCGAGGTGGTATGCCGTTTTCCCTTCCGTATCGAGTTCCCGGGTCAGGTTCTCCAGTGCAGCTATCCGATTCCACGTGTCGGCCTGGTCTCCACCTTCCTTCGTCGTCGTGCGCTGGATGTCATGCCAGAGCTTCCGGCCCAGGGCTGCCATCTCA
>CAZMIS010000730.1:0-1739 GCA_964566325.1 uncultured Anaerolineales bacterium | reverse complement strand
CTTGGCTGATGCAGTCGCCGAGTTCCGCACCTTCGTCGAGGCCACCGAGATTCCCCTGCAAACGGCGGACGGCCATCGTGAAAGCCGCGACGCCGAGATAGGCCTCCGTCTTCCCACCGCCCGTCGGAAACCACAGCAGATCCGCATAGGCGTCGAGAGGTTCGGTTCGGTCGCGGTGGGTAGGATCCGCCAGGGCGGGGATGGCCAACAGGATGAAGGCGAGCTGGAACGGTCTCCAGGAACGCCTTTCCGACACGTCGAAAAGTGCGAAATCCACTCCTTCCCCCCGTCTCACGGAAAGGGCATATTCGCTGCGAACGCGTTGAGAGGCCATGGCGCGGTTCGTGAACAGAAAGGCTTCCAAGGCGGCATCGTTCGATCCGAGAACGTCGAGCCCCTCCCGGAGTCGGGTCAGGATCGACACACAACGCTCCAGCGTCGCTTTCGCCGGCACGTCGTGTCCGACGAGACCGGTCCCGATTCTCGAACGCTGTTCCCCGATCCACGCCTCGTAGTCTTCCGCCAGAATCGCCAACGTCGCAAGAAGCTCTTCTCGCTTCATGCCGGCCAGGCGCTCCATGTCGAGCGAACCTTCAGCCAAGAGACGGCGCATGGCGGGACGGTCGTCGGCAAGCGTTCCCGGTGTTTCCGTCACGGGGACTTCGTATTGCGGGACAATGCATGTACGGACCTCGACAGCCCGTTCCGGGTCGTCATCGGCAGGCGTGGCGCGAACCGAAATGCCATGACCGACTGCGAACTCGACGCGTCGGCGATAGATCATTTCGAGAGCCGAGAGTTCCTCGTCGGTTCCGATCTCGTTTGTGAAAGGTCGTCGGTGGAAGATCGCCCGTCCTTCTGGGTCGCGTACGATCATTTCGGGCTGGAAAACCCATGCCCGGTCCTGGTTCTCGTCCGGCTTCGCCTGACAATTCACGAGAAAGAGCGTGACCATCCGGTCACCGTTCGGGAGCCGCTCTCCGATCGTTCCCTGGATCGAGACTTCGGGGCATTCCGGATCCACCGCAAGCGGTTCGACGATCCTGCGGTCGAGCGACAGTTTCACCGTTCCGCCCGAAGGAATCCTTTTCCAGCATCGGAAAGGATTTCCGGTTTTTTCGTCGATTCTTTCGCTTTCCGTACGCTCGTATCTCCCCCATCCGACCTCAAGTTCGACGGCTTCGACCGAGCCGTCGACACAGAAGGTGAATCCCAACGAAGACGGAACGAGGGAGCGACTCGTGGACGCGTCGGTTTCCCGTCCGTCGCCTTCCGAATCGCCTTCGGCCGCGTCGGACAGCTCCTCTACCTGATCGTCCGATACCAGTGTATCCGGCGGTGCGAGCTTACCGACCAGATACCGGTCACGCACGCTCATCCCGATGATCTCTTCCTCCGGACCGTCCGCAGGGCCGAGCAGATCTTCCGTGACGGCAGATTGCAGCAGATCACGAATATAGGTCCGTTCCCCCGACGTTCGTCCGTCTAAAACCGGAAAGGCGGAAAATTCGATACCGCAAGCCGTCTTCAAGGCAGCCTCGAACGTCGGCCATTCGAGGCGCAGAACCATGGCTTTGGATTCCAGATTGCCGATACCCAATTCGGAGATCGTCTTTCCATCGCCCACTTCCATAAAGCCGTCGAAAAAGAAGGTCGTGGCGGCGGAGCCCAAACGGATTCGGTAGATTCGGGCAAAACCGATTGCCTTGTCGTTCCCCCTGTCGACGAACAGGACACCG
>CAZMIS010000729.1:0-1744 GCA_964566325.1 uncultured Anaerolineales bacterium | reverse complement strand
TGCCGCCACTCTGGCTGCTTGCGCCCATGCTTCTCCCCGTCGTCGCCGGCCTGCTGATCTACAGGCGCATCCGCACACATGCGTCTGAGCCGCGTCCCGCGCTGGTGGGCTACATCTGCGTCATTGTGGGGATGAACGGGGCCGCCATGCTGGCGGCCTGGTCAAATCCAGGGATGTTCGCGCTGCTGCCGGTTGCGGGCGCACTGCTCTTCCTCGTGTCAGACTCGGCGCTTTCGCTGACCCGATACGGCGTGCGGGCCTTCACCGATACTTTTGTGATGGCCACCTACGGCCTTGCACAGGCGCTGCTGACCTGCTGGTTCATCCTGATGGACGGCGGCCGGCTGCTGTGAGCCGCCCGCCGGTTGATGTGGCCGGTTCGCGCTGACGCCGGCAATGCCTGCATAGGATTTGAGGATTCAGCCAAGCCATCAGAGCCGAACCGGCACGCAATTTCCCGGCATCACAGCCGAACCGGAATGCCTTCCGCGGCAAGGTATCGCTTCAAATCCAGGATCTCCATCTCTCCAAAGTGGAACAGGCTGGCCGCCAGCACGGCGTCCGCGTGCCCTTCGGTCACGGCATCCTTGAAATGCGCAAGCGTGCCCGCTCCCCCGGAAGCAATGACCGGAATGGGCACGGCCTCCGCGACACTGCGGGTCAGCGCCAAATCGTAGCCGGCCTTCGTGCCGTCACAGTCCATGCTGGTCAGCAGAATCTCCCCCGCGCCCAGCCGGGCCGCTTCAGCCGCCCACGCCACAGCGTCCTTTCCGGTATCCACACGGCCGCCATTGAGGTATACGGTCCAGCCGTCCCCATCGGCACGGCGCTTGGCATCAATGGCCACCACCACGCACTGGCTGCCAAAACGCAGGGCGGCTTCCGTGATCAGCTCCGGACGCTTGAGCGCGGCGGAGTTGACGGAGATTTTATCCGCGCCGGCCATCAGAATCTGCCGGAAGTCTTCCACCGTCCGGATGCCGCCACCCACCGTAAAGGGGATGAACACCTGCTCCGCCACGCGAGACACCATGTCGATGACGGTGGCCCGGGCATCCGAGGAGGCGGTGATGTCGAGGAAGGTCAGCTCGTCCGCGCCGGCCTTGTCATAGGCTGCCGCGCAGGAGACCGGATCCCCGGCATCCACCAGGTTGACGAAATTGACGCCCTTGACCACCCGGCCATTGTGAACGTCCAGGCAGGGAATGATGCGTTTGGTGAGCATGTCAGTCCTCCTTGAGCGCCAGGAGCGCCGCCCTGAGATCGATGGCGCCGGTGTAGATGGCCTTGCCCGTGATGGCGCCCGCGGCGCCGGCATCCCGCAGCGCCAGCAGGTCGGCGATGCTGCCCACTCCGCCGGACGCAATCACGTCCATGCCGGACTTCTCCACCATTTCCCGCATGGCGGGCACATTCGGCCCCGCCAGGGTGCCATCGGTCGCGATGTCGGTATAGATGACAGTCCTTGCCCCCAGCGCCGCCATTTCACGCGCGAAGGCAACGGCCTCGCGATCACTGCCGGACTCCCAGCCCTCCACGGCCACAAAGCCATCCTTGGCGTCAATGCCGATGATAATCCGTTCCCCATACGCCTTCAGTGCGGCGCGGACCATCTCCGGCCTGCGGACCGCCGACGTGCCGAGGATGACACGGGCCAGGCCGCCGGACAGCAATTCCTCCACGTCCTCCAGGGTTCCATAAGGCAGCGTGACCGCGCAGCACACATTCCCGAAGAGAAGGGCGT
>CAZMIS010000728.1:0-1747 GCA_964566325.1 uncultured Anaerolineales bacterium | reverse complement strand
CGGACGGCCCAATATCGGACTGTGGTGTTCTCGTGCGGGCTCAGGCCCAGGCCCACGTCGATCAGCCGCACGTCGTTCAACTCGCCCGCGAGGATCAGCAGGTTCGTGAAGACCTTGAAACGCCGGTCCGGATCGGAGATCTCGTTCGTGGCGTACGCGAACCCCTTGCCGATCTCCCGCGCGGTGGCTTCCGAGAACCGCTGGGCATACTGGGGTTGCGAAATCTGGCGGCTGAGGATGACGGCCCGGGTCTTCGCGACCTCGGTGAAGTCGGTGGTGCGGACCAGACGGCCGACCGCGTCCGCGACGAACGCGTCGATAATCTGGAAATCCTCCTGGGTCAAGACGCTCTTCTTGACCACCTCCTCGATGCGGCGGCCATCCACCTGGGCTCTGGCGATCACGGACAACGTCAAAACCAGACCACCGACGACGATGGCAAAAAACGCACGTTGTACACTCATTTCGTCAGCATCCCTTTCAATGAGCCCGGGCTATTTTATCCAATTTAACGCCCGGGGGCCTTTCTGTCAAGCGAAATTGGCCCCGTGTGACCCTGTGAAATCGCGGACCAACGGCGGCCAGCAATGTCCCATACCTTATCTTGACGGTTCCGTGGCGGCAACGATGCAGCTTCGGCACGGGAAAATCGCAGGGGGGAAGCCCACGCCGCCGGAACTCCCGGATTTTTTCATTGACGGCGGGGGTTATCGGCCTACTATGTGAGGCTTTGGTATTGTTGCGTCGCAGGGTCCCGACGGTGCAAGGGTAGGGGTTGGACACGGGTCATCTGGAGCGACGGGGGACGATTTCTCGGGTTTTCATGAAGGAATGCACGCAATGGCACAAAACACGAATGCAGTGAACGCCAACTGCGACATGCGCAGCTACTTGTTTACCAGTGAATCGGTGACCACGGGCCACCCCGACAAGGTGGCGGACCGGATCTCGGATTCCATCCTCGACGCGATGCTGGCACAAGATCCGTACAGCCGGGTGGCGTGCGAAACGCTGGTCAAGTGCGACATGGTGGTCGTGGCCGGCGAGATCACCTCGAAGGCCAATGTGAACATCGCCGAGGTCGTGCGGCAGACGGTCAAGGACATCGGCTATGACGATCCGGAGCTGGGTTTCCACTACGACAACTGTGCCGTGCTGGTGGCGGTCTCCAAGCAGAGCCCGCACATCTCCCAGGGCGTCACGGAAGGCCAGGGCCTGCACAAGGAGATGGGCGCGGGCGACCAGGGCCTGATGTTCGGCTACGCCTGCCGGGAGACGCCGGAGCTGATGCCGATGCCGATTCTGCTGGCCCACAAGCTGACCACCCGGCTCGAGAAGATGCGGCAGACCCGCAAGCTCCCCTGGCTGCGGCCCGACGGCAAGAGCCAGGTCACGGTCGAGTACGTGGACGGCAAGCCCAAGCGGATTCACACGGTGCTGATCGCGGCCCAGCATGATCCGGACATCAAGTACCGCGAGCTGCGCAGCCAGATCATCGAGCAGGTGATCCAACCCGTAATGCCGGCGCGGCTGCTCGACAAGAATACGAAATACCACGTCAACGCGACCGGTTGCTTCGAGTTGGGTGGGCCCAAGGCGGACTGCGGCCTCACCGGGCGCAAGATCATCGTGGACACGTACGGCGGGTGGGGCCGTCACGGCGGCGGCTGCTTCAGCGGCAAGGACCCGACCAAGGTGGACCGCACCGCCTGCTACATGGCCCGCTATGTCGCCAAGAACGTTGTGG
>CAZMIS010000727.1:0-1752 GCA_964566325.1 uncultured Anaerolineales bacterium | reverse complement strand
CTCAAGCTCTTCAATAGTATCTTTAACTTCGGTACCATAAGCCCCAATATTTTGAATTGGGCTGCTTCCAACTTTCCCTGGTATCATTGATAAATTTTCAAGTCCCCATAAGTTTTTGTCTACACAAAAATTTATAAGGCTATCCCAGTTTTCGCCTGCCTCTGCTTTTACATATACATTATTATCTTTTTTTGAAATAATACTAATTCCTTTTGTATTAATATGAAAAACAGCACCTTCAAAATTACCTGTAAATAAAATATTGCTGCCCCCTCCAAGTATTAAAAAAGGTATATCATTGCTATTTATAAATTCAATACTTCTGATAATATCGTCAGTATTTTCAATATTTATGTAATATTTGGCATATATGTCAATTCCAAATGTGTTTAATGATTTTAAATTTTTGTTTTTTTCGGGTTTAAGCATTTATGTATATAATTAGATGAATATGTTAAAAATACATCATCAAAATTTATATATAATTTTTTAATGATGTTCAATTAATAAGCAAATATAAAATTTTGTTCATATCATAACTTATTTATTTAATTAAAATTTTAATGTATATTTGTTTTATTGCATTTATGTAAAAACGGGAATGCGTAAAATTTCTCAAATATAATTATTTATAATAAGATGGAAAATAATTCTTATAAAATCTTACTTGTTGACGACGAACCTGACATACTCGAATTTATTGGATATAATCTTGAAAAAGAAGGTTATAAAGTGTTTAAAGCGTATGATGGTAAACAGGCATTAAAAATTGCTGTTAGAGAACTTCCTCATCTTATTATACTTGATGTTATGATGCCCGGGCAAGATGGATTTCAAACCTGCAAAATGATTAGAGAAATTCCAGAATTGAAAGATGTTTTAATTATGTTTTTATCGGCTCGCTCCGAAGATTATGCCCAAATAGAAGGACTGGAATCTGGTGCTGATGATTATATTGGTAAACTAGTTAAACCAATAGTTTTGAAAAGTAAGATAAAAGCTTTGCTTCGAAGAATAGTGGGTTTTGATAATACTATTAACCCAAACACAATAAATATAGCTGATATATTTATTGATAAAGAAATGCGTATTGTCAAGAAAGCAGGTAAAGCAATATATCTCTCAAAAAAAGAATTCGATTTGCTGTTCCTACTTCTTTCTAAACCAGAAAAAGTTTTTACACGCTACGAAATAATTGATAAGGTGTGGGACAACGATGTAATTGTTGGCGGCAGAACTGTTGATGTGCATATTAGAAAAATTAGAGAAAAAACTGAAATTTTGAATATTATCACTATAAAAGGTGTTGGTTATAAATTTAGTATTGATGAAATTCAAAATAATGGGTAAAAAAAGTTTGTAAAGTTTTTACTTAATATTAATTTCAACTCTTCTGTTTAAGTTTCTGCCTTCTGTGGTATTATTATCTGCTACTGGCTCGTCAAATCCTTTACCTGAGTAAGTTAATCTATTTTCATCAATTTTATTTGTAATAAGGTAATCGAAAACAGCTTTTGCCCTTAAATTGCTGAGTTTTTTATTATAAGCATCGCTACCAATATTATCGGTATGTCCTGATATTTCAATTTGAACTTTTGGGTTGTTTTTCATGTAATCAAGCAAAAGATTCAATTCTGTATAAGAATCTGTTCTTAATTTTGCGCTGTTATAATCAAAATGTATATTGCGTAATACTATTTTTTTGCTTTCGGTTAAAGTTTCTTCAATATAATTTACTATAGGCAAAATTTG
>CAZMIS010000726.1:0-1760 GCA_964566325.1 uncultured Anaerolineales bacterium | reverse complement strand
TGTTGCGGCGCACCGTGATGGGCGTGCGCGACATGATGTCGCTGCAGCGCAGCTTCGCCAGCTTGCGCTGGTAGGCGCTCAGTTGGGTGTCGTGAAGCAGAGCCTTGAGGTCGTCGCGGCTGATGTCGAGCACCTGATTGTGGCGGGCGAGTACCTTGTCAAGGTCTGCGTCCACGGCGTCGGTCTCGTCGTCGCGGGCCTGGTCCGCCCGGGCGGACCACTGCATGTGAGGGTAGGCGCGCCGCGTGGCGTGGTTGTAGGCCATGCCGGCGGCAACCAGCAGCAACGAGTTGACGAACACAGGAGCCATGGCGAAATGGAGGTCGCTGACGCCATTCAGCGCCACCAGCAGGGCGGTGGCACCGCCCGGCGGGTGCAGGCAACGCAGCGCGAACATGAGTCCGATGGCAAGGCCCACAGCGAGTGCGGCTGCCCATTCAGAGTGTCCGATCCCGTGCACGCACGCGATACCCACCAATGCCGAGACCGTATTGCCGCCAAGCACCGCCCAGGGCTGGGCCAACGGGCTCGACGGCATCGCGAACACCAACACCGCGCTGGCACCCATCGGCGCGATGAGCCACGGCCAACTCGTCCCGGGCCCACCGAGCGCGCGGCAGGTCAGGGCCGTGACCAGGATGCCCAACGTGGCGCCGACGACCACGCGCACCCTTTCGCGCCAGTCTGCTCCGATGGGCGCAGGTCGGAAAGCGCGAAGCCAGGCCCGCAGAACGGCCGGACGCGAGACATCCTGGCTCTTAGGCGACGATGGGGTTTGCAACTGACGTGGGCGAGTGCGTAGCGGTCAATGTTATCGAGTGCCTTCGCCGGCGGCTCCGTTACTGGTTTTGGTCGGAATTCCGCGCGGTTGCTGCCGCGAAGACCTCATCCAACCTTCGCTGCGTTGATCTCGGTCGTTCACCGTGTGAACCTGCAGCGGCGTTTGATCGACGCCGTTACCTGGCGATGACTGCCCAGGTTGGTGTGGAAGCGGGGTGGTGGCCGACTGTTTGGTCTGAACGCACAGGGGCATTTGTCGTGAGCGGTAGCCCTGACCACCGCCAACCCGGCGCGCACGGCGGGCTTGAACGACCGTCGCCGCATCGCCGCCATTCAGCGCGCCGACCTGGTTGCGGTGATGGCGCTCGTGGGTCTGCCACGGGCCGAGTTCGTCTTGGTGCCCGATGCGCCGTCGTCATGACGAAGGCGGACGACGTTCCGGAGGTCGAAATCGAACGGACCACCCAATCGCTCGCGCGAACCTGGACCTGCGGCTGCACCCTCTTCAGGACACTTGGCAAACGAGGCCGGCGCGCATCGTGCGAACGCCCCGCTGGACAGTCCTGATTACCAAAGTTGCAGCTCCGGCCCTCGACCTCATCGATGCCGAAGTCAAAGGCAGAACGCCGCACAGTGTCGGGATCGCTGGTACAGCTGAAAGGAACGGGAACGCCGCGAACCCTCACAACATCTCATGACAGGAGCACGCATCATGCAAACGGCTCAGACCCGCAATTTCCGTTCCCTACACCTCGACTCATCGGCCGCAACGGCCGATGCCGAACTTGCCGACCGCGCAGCCCGAGGGGACGAAGCCGCTTTTGAATCCATCATGCGGCGTCACAACCGGCTGCTGTTCCGCACCGCGCGAAGCATCCTGAAAAGTGACGCCGAGGCTGAGGATGCACTGCAGGAGGCGTACCTGCGCGCCTGGAGTTCGCTGGCCACGTTTCGCCGCGAGTCGAAGCTTTCGACTTGGC
>CAZMIS010000725.1:0-1766 GCA_964566325.1 uncultured Anaerolineales bacterium | reverse complement strand
GGTGAAGATGAACATCCCCGTGCCGCCCGTGTCTTGCGCCTTGTGCTCCGGCGGGAAACGCGCGCGATCGTCGTAGAGCGGGATCCCGAACCAGAGGAGCCTGCCGAAGCCGGGCGAGGCGCGGTTGCGGTTCTGAAGGGTCAGGAACATCTGGAACTGCGCGGCATGCAGGCCGGGTGAGTAGTCGCCGGTGCGCGTCATCTCCGAGCGGATCAGCCGCGCCGCGAGCCGCAGCCGCGCGGAGCCGAGCGATGCGAGCGCGGGCGGGTCTGCGAACGCCTGCTCGACGAGCAAGTGCACCCACGGCTCGTCGCCCGCGCGCGCGCGGCCCCCGTACTCGACGCGCGCGTCGACGCCGAGCGCGAGGTCCGCCTCCGCCGTTCCTGCCTCGCCCGTGGTGACAGCCTTCGCCGCATTTGCCCACCGGCGAACGCCGGGCCCGGGCACGGCGGGCGGCCCGGGGGCGAGCGGGAATCGGCTCGACCACTGGTCGAGGTCCCATGCCGGCTCGGCCCCCTCCACCGCGCCCGGCAGCCGGCCGTACGCGACGCGCCGGCCCGGCTTCGGCTCGATCAGCCGAAAGCCGCACCGAAACCGCGGATCGCGGATCAGCTCGCGGGCGGGGCCGCTACCGGCAGAGCCGACACGCGCATCCCCTCGCGCCGGGCTGACGGCCGAGAAACGGAGCAGACTCGCCAGGGTCACGGCTCGACGGAGGAACTCCCGCCGTGGGCTTCGCCAGGGTATCGAACGCATGCCGGAGCCATGAGGGGAGACCACCATTCTCGCACCATTGTCAGTTCGCGTCCTGGGCCGGCGACAGGTCCAAGGGCAGCTCGGAGAGGATCGATCCCGCCGCGGGCCGCAGGTGGACGGTTCGTTGGGGGAACGGGATCTCGATCCCCAGTTCGTCGAACCTCTTCTTGATCCGCCGCAGCATCTCGCGCCGGACCGTCCATTGCTGGAGCGGGCGCGTCTTCATGAGGAATCGGATCACGACCGCCGAATCGCACATTTCATTGACCCCAAGCATCTCGGGGTCATCCAGGATGAGCGCCGCGAACTGGGGGTCCCTGCGCAGGTCGCGTCCGAGCCGCGTGAGCACTTCCATGACACGATCGACGTCTTCCTTGTAGCCGACCGCAACGTCGAAGAGCGCGCGCGACCAACCGTGTGTCATGTTCGTGACGGTCTTGATCTCCCCGTTCGGCACGAAGTGAACGCACCCCTCGAGATCGCGCAAGACAGTCATTCGCATCGTGATCCGTTCCACCAGACCGGCGATGCCCGCGATGCGGACAACGTCGTTGACACCGTACTGGTTCTCCAGGAGAATGACAAATCCATGGAAGTAATCTGCGGTCAGGCGCTGCGAGCCGAATGCCACCGCCAGGCCGGCGATCGCAGCGCCTCCGAGCAGGGGACCGATGGGCACGCCGATTTCCTGCAGCAGCATCACTGCGGCCCCGGCGGCGATCCCCACGTTGGCGGTGTTCTGCAAGACGCCGACGAGAGTCTGCGCGCGGTTCTCCCGCTCCTTGCGGCTGCCGCGCGTGCCGGTTCGGGCCATTCCCTGAACGATGCGCGCGCAGAGGAACCGCACCAGCCTGCGGGCCAGCACCGCAATCACGAAGATCGACAGGACTCTCCCGCCATGGTCCAGAATCCACTGCAGGAGGTTCCGCCAGTGAAACGGGTTCTCGAGCGACTTGACCCTGGCGCGTGCCCGGTCCGCGTCCTGCCGCCGCTGTTCGAGCTCCTGCAGC
>CAZMIS010000724.1:0-1766 GCA_964566325.1 uncultured Anaerolineales bacterium | reverse complement strand
ACTCACAGCTCAAAACTAATTTCTCCGAACTCCGAACTCACAGCTCAAAACTAATTTCTCCGAACTCCGAACTCACTGCTCCGAACTAATAACTCCGAACTCAACACACAGCACTTTCCCCCAACTACCGAATCAATGCCTGAAAAGCCTCAGAATGCCTCCCTTTTTCTGCTATTTTTGCAGACTTATGTCAAAATCGACTGCTACTATCGTTATTGAGAGTGGAAAGAAGGATAAAAACTACTGGCGCGACTTATTCGCTTACAGGGAGTTATTCTACTTTCTGGCGTGGCGCGACATTAAAGTAAGGTATAAACAGACCGTTTTAGGCATTAGCTGGTCTGTTATCAGGCCTTTTTTAACACTGGTAGTTTTTACCATTCTATTTGGTAAAATGGCTGGCCTTTCCTCCGGAAATACTCCTTATGCATTGGTAGTATG
The DNA here is from genome assembly GCA_964566325.1 of uncultured Anaerolineales bacterium. Lineage (GTDB taxonomy): Bacteria > Chloroflexota > Anaerolineae > CG2-30-64-16 > CG2-30-64-16 > JALOOB01. Next base: position 1,325 of record CAZMIS010000724.1, on the reverse strand, counting down.
TGCTGGATTATTACCCTGGAATTTCTTCGCATCAGCGTTTAGTGATACAGGAATGTCGCTACTTACCAATTCAAATCTGCTCACCAAGGTATATTTCCCACGACTCATCATACCCTGCTCTTCCATTATTGTTTCAGTAATAGACTTTGGAATATCGATATTAATTTACGCTGGTTTATCTATTTATTATCAGTTCCCTCCTTCAGTCAACACCATTTTCCTGCCTCTATTTTTCATTCAGCTACTTATCGTTATTATGGGTTCAGGATTTCTTGTTGCTGCTTTAAATGTAAAGTATCGTGATTTCCGTTACATCATTCCATTTGTAGTTCAAATCGGATTATATATATCACCTGTTGGTTTTGATGCATCCATTGTACCGGAAAAATGGAAATTGATTTATTACATGAATCCTGTTTCAGGTATTATTGATGGCTTCCGCTGGTGCCTGCTTTCACAACCCCTCTATCTTCCCGGATTTATTGTTTCACTCCTGATAACGATACTTCTGTTTATCACAGGACTTATTTATTTCCGCAAAACAGAAAAGAGTTTTACGGATATTATCTAACAATTTCAATGAGCATAAAGGCAAGATCTCTCGGGAAGAAATATATAATAAGGCATGAAACAACTGCAGCATACCGGTCATTGCGCGAGGAACTGACAGGCATGTTTCGACCAGGACAAAAGAATCAGGTTCAAAAAGAAACTTTCTGGGCTGTCAAAGATTTATCGTTTGATATTTCATCCGGCGAACGCGTAGGCATATTAGGCAGGAATGGCGCAGGAAAATCAACACTTCTAAAATTACTAAGCCGAATTACTGAACCTACTACAGGGAGTTTTGAAATGCAGGGACGTGTTGCCAGTCTACTGGAAGTAGGAACCGGCTTTCACCCTGAGTTAAGCGGCAGGGAAAATATATTTCTTAATGGTGCCATACTTGGTATGAGTAAAAAAGAAATACGTTCAAAGTTTGATGATATTGTTGCATTTGCTGAGGTGCAGAAGTTTCTTGATACACCTGTAAAAAGATACTCCTCAGGAATGTATGTACGTCTTGCATTTTCTGTTGCTGCACATCTGGAACCTGAAATTCTTATTGTAGACGAAGTGTTGGCAGTAGGTGACGCTGCCTTCCAGAAGAAATGTCTTGATAAAATGTCGGACATTTCCGGTCAGGGAAAAACTATCCTTTTTGTTAGTCATAATATTTCTGCGATACAGAAATTCTGTAATAAAGGAATGCTTCTGCATAAAGGTGAAATGCTTACACAAGGTCCGATACAGGATGTTATAGAATTCTATTTGAATTCAGGTAA
>CAZMIS010000723.1:0-1766 GCA_964566325.1 uncultured Anaerolineales bacterium | reverse complement strand
CCTGCTGTTCCTGCTGACCGGCATCATGCTGTTCGTGCCGCCCTTCACCCTCGGCGGTCTGTTCCTGGCAGGCGAGATCGCTGGGGAGACGCGCATCCAACAAAGCGCCTCGCCCAACAATCACCTCGTGGCCAGCGTCTACTTTCGCGGCGTCGGGGCGTATGGGGGCGGAAATGGGCGCATCCATGTGGGGGTGCGGCATCGCGCGCTGCCGTTGGTCGAACGAGATGTATTCAGTCTCAGTGAAAGCGTGGCAACGGAGAGGTCGTCGGACACCGTAAGGTGGGTCGATGATGATACGATCTACGTCGCGGAGGTCGACCAGGACGTGGACGTTACCGGCGTGCGCTGGCAGTTGCCGGATTCCGTTGTCCTGCTCTACTATCTTACTCAGATGATCGTCACCGCGGCGAAGGCATGATCTCGGGAACGTCGTTGTTGAGTCCATACTAAGCTGATTGGTCATCTCAGAGGTGCCTGCATCAAGCGCGCGGACACCGGATTTCCGGCGGGGAGGACATGAGCGAGTACCAGTACTACGAGTGGCAAACGATCGACCGCGCCCTGACCGCTACAGAATCAGCGGCGGTAACGTGCTCCGCCATGCCGCCCAGCCGGTAACCCTGCCCGCCTTCGGTCCAGTGCAGGCCGATCAGCGTGCCCGGCCCCCAGGCCCTGGCGTTCGCATCCCGGGCGAAGGCTGAGTCAGGGCGATGGCGTCACGCGGGCGCCATCGCCGAGGGCATCGGCGAGGAGTGCTTCGTTCGCCGCAACGTCAGGCCGTCTGTTCGAGGGCCCGTGCGAGCAGATCGCTGACGGCCAAAGTTTTGGCCCAGGTGCGCAGGTACACGTAGTCGAGCCGGTCCGCCTGTACGTGTAGGACACTCACTACGTCGCGCCATTGGCGGTCCGACACCTCGCCGCCCAGCCTGTACCACGCCAGCTTGGCGAGCACTGTATCCTCAGGACTGGAGAGGTATGCCGAGCGGGGTGGGTCGACGGAGAGCTGGATCGCCTGGCGGCGCTCAAACTGCGCCTGATCAAACGGTCTCCCTTTGCTGACGAAGACATCCACCTTGAACATGGTCTGCAGGTGAATCAGGTTGAAACTTTCGCGCGTGCGCACGGCGGACCGTACGGTATCGACGTCGAGGTAGAAGGCGGGGCGCAGGGCTGCGATGAATGGCTCGACATGCTCAAGTCGCAGATCGGCAACCAGGTCCGCGTCGAGCGTCGCTCGGGCCGCACCTTGCGCTGAGCTGGCGAACGAGCCACCCAGGAAATACCGTACACCCAGCGAATCGAGCACCTCGATGACGGCAAACGTCACGGCCAACGGTTCCGCCAGCGTCATGGCGCGCCTTCGGGGATACGCACGCTGAACACTTTCTCTGCCGCCTCGTGACCCAGCAGAATGTCCGCAGTCAGGCGGCGCACCTCGTCCTCGCCAGCATCGGGATGCCGCTGGCGCACACCGCTGGAAACCAGCTGCCGCACGGCCTCGATCATGCCACACATAATCTCGATGCGCCGCCATTCGGGCGCGTCACGCAGCAGTTCGACCAGGATGCGTTCGCTCTGCGGATCGGTGTCCGCGTGCAAGTCGTTCATCATATGGGCAGTTTACCGCCAAGCCGTGCAGGCGACAAGGCCGCGTCATGCGGGAGTTGTCCCTAACCGGGGTTGACCGGGCTGATCCCGGGATCAGCCCGGCCTTAACTTTGGCCCTTTGTAGGCGCAGACGGACTTTCGCGGACCGTGACGTC
>CAZMIS010000722.1:0-1772 GCA_964566325.1 uncultured Anaerolineales bacterium | reverse complement strand
TAAGAATTTTTGATTAATTCTTCGACTTCTTAATAATTTTCGCCACATTTTATCTTCACATTCGGTTGGGTTACTTCTATTTTTTCTGCAAATTTCTCTTAGTTGGTCTAGATATCTCATATTTAATCTTTGAGTTCTGGCCTCAGATGGAGCCATATATTTCATTATTTATAATTATAGCCGCTCTCCCCTTTTCAAGGGGAGATGTCCCGACGAATGTCGGGAAGAGGGGTTTTAAAGCAGAATGGGGAGATTTAAAAAGGAGGACAGAGGGGTTTAATATGTAACCAATGCGTACTTGTTTTTTGGTATATGTTTGATAGAATGGGTTAATATGGCACATAGAACAGTAGAAAAGAAAACAACCCCTCCAACTTATTCACGGTGTGTTACTCCAGACTGTGGAGCTTTGAACGTACACCAGAAGAATGGAGAAGGTCCAATGAATACATTTACAGGAGAGAAACGATGCAAGGTATGTGAAGGTCAGGTGATTCCAATGTCGGAAAAAGATTATTTAAAGGCAATAGAGGAACGTAAGGCACGAGTGTGATATAATCCTTGAAGTTTTATTAATAATTTGTCCGCCAGATGGCGGATTATGGCGATACCCTGAGCCGCCGCTGCGGCTCGCCGTGTCTAAAAGGGTAAAAAGTATGGCAAAAAAAATATTAAAAAAAGTTTTAAAAAATAAAAAAGCAACTTCGATTAAAAAAGAGAAAGAAATAGTTAAAGAAAAAGAGAAAAAACTTGTAAATGTAGTGGTGAATGGAGAAAAAGTTAAAGAAGATAAGAAATATAATCTAACTATCGGGATAAAAGATTTATTTGATGCCGGTTGTCACTTAGGACATAAAATTTCTAAAACTCATCCGAAAGCCAGAACCAATATTTATGTTGCAAAGGATGGGATTGAAATAATAAATTTAGAAAAAACTATTAAATCTTTGGAAACGGCGTGTAATTTTATATATAATGCGCGAAGAAATGGCAAGAGTATTTGTTTGCTTGGTACAAAAAGACAAGCAAAAGAAGTTATTAGGAGAGTAGCTTTGGATGCTGGTGTACCTTATGTAACAGAAAGATGGTTGGGTGGAACAATTACCAATTGGGATCAAATTAAAAAGAATATCAAGAGATTGAAAGATTTGAAAGAAGGTTTTGAAAAAGATAAGTTTATTGAAAATACCAAAAAGGAACAAAGCGAAATGAAAAAAGAGATTGCCAGGTTGGAAAGAATTGTAGGGGGTTTAGAAAAAGCCGACAAATTATTTGATATTTTATTTGTTGTCGATGCCGGTTTTGAAAAAACGGCCATTAAAGAAGCGGTTTTGAGAAAAATTAAAACGGTTGCTATTACCGATACTGATTGTAATCCAAGTGTTGTTGATTTTGCTATTCCTTCAAATGAAGATAATGTAAAAGCTGTTAATATTATAGTAGAGGAGATTGGCAGAGCCATAAAATCGGCATAGCCGATTTTAAATTACAAATTAAAAATTACGAATTACGAATTATGGATAATAAAAAAATAATCGAACAAGTTAAAAAACTCAGAGAAGAGTTGGGTTTGGGAATAATGGAAATAAAGGCGGCTTTGGAAGCGGCTAGTGGGGATGAAAAAAAAGCCAAAGAAATTTTGAAGGAACAAGGTTTTAAAAAAGCCGAAAAGAGAACCGAAAAAGAAACACATCAAGGTAGAGTGGCAACTTATACTCATAGCACAGGTAAAATTGGAGTTATGGTCGAGCTGTTGTGTGAAACTGATTTTG
>CAZMIS010000721.1:0-1784 GCA_964566325.1 uncultured Anaerolineales bacterium | reverse complement strand
AGCGCAGGGTTTGCAGGCCGGCAGCGCCTCGCCAGGCCGCGTGCGCCACCAATGCGCCGGCCAGCAGCCAGTCCCACGGTCGGCTCAGCAGGAACAGGCCCGGCGCACCGATCACCACGCCCGCGCCGAGCGCCGACACACAGGCAGAACGCAGCTCATGCGCCGGCCGCAGCAGGGCTTCGAGCGGGTAAGCCATCAGGTCGGCACGCTCGCGCCTTCCACCACGCGCACCAGCGCCGAATCGATGGCGGGCAGTGCCTGGATGAATCGCTGCGGCTCGCGGATCACGATGCCGTTGATCCGCGTACTGCCACGGTCGGACCGCTTGCGCTCGTAGCAGAGGATGTTCACGCCGCGATCGGCACGCAGGTGCCACCCCTCGCGCAAGACCTCGCGTTGCACGCGCTTGGCCGCATCGGCAGCGGACTCTGGCACCCCGACTTGCTGTTTGGCGAACTCCCGGAAGATGCGTGGCGAGGCAAGCAACAAGCCTTCAGCCACCACATGCACGAGCGCATCAGGCTCGTTCACCGATAACCTGCCATCGAGCATGCCCTGGCTCAGCCACGCCATGAACTGACGAGCAAGCGCGGATTCGTCAGGCGACACATCCTCCAGGAATTCAGACGGATCCACGGCGAGGACGCTCTGCGTCTCGGGTGAACTGACCGCGACGACGGGTGTCGCTGCCGGAACCACGGGCGTAACGCTGACCGCCTGGGCTTTACCCGGCGGCCTTCTGGGCGCATCACTTTCCACCAACTCGCTGAGGACGCCGTCCGGATCGGCATTGCCACTCAGGCACGCTCGCAGTTCGGCCACCAATGCAGGATCCTCCCTGAGCCAATCCTGGATGGCAGCCGGCACACAGCGCTCAAAAAGCTCCCAGGCCATTGCCGCGTCGACCGGATCCGGCACCACCCCAGGCGGCAAGGACTCGACGACATACCCGAGCGCGCCGCAGGACCGCATCGAGCCCGCCGCTGGGTTCCATGCACGAGGAACGCCGGTGCCCATTGCCATCCACACCCGCATCCCATCGCTGACATAAGGCAAGTCGCGCAGCAATGCCGCCACGAACACCGCGTAGGTCCATCGATGCGCCTGTGCGCCGATGACCTCGGGGGCGGCACCGCGCGGCAGGATCTGGCCGCGTCGCCGATCGAGCGAGCGCAGCGCTGTCGCAAGCGCCCTGTGAAGTTGTCCTCCAGCCCGCCCAAGCTGTCCCGAGCCCGACACGGGCAGCATCTGGACGAACGCGGCATGGCCCTCGATCAGCGGCTGCGCTGCCAACGCAAACACCTCCGCCGGGAAGGCCAGCTTGATGCGCAGGCACCGAATCGCATTGCCGAGTCCGAGGCGATCGATCAGCGACTGAGCGGCCAGCACAGGCTGTTCGACACCCACACCAGAAGGCATCCCGCGCGACGCGATAGGCGCCTGCATACGGTCGCCGATGTCGGCTCCAAAGCGGGGCTCGCGCCTGTCTTCAAGTTGAGGCATCCGGGCAGTATTCCGCGCGCGCGAGTCACCGACAGCAATGACCGCGGCGCGGACAAAGCCCTGAATCGGCCTTGACGCCGCCCTCGCGCAGCATCCCGCAAGCGGTGCGCCCGGGCCACACGAAAGGCCTCCGAAGAGAGCGCCACTCGACCCACTGGAGTCGCCCGCTTTTCAGGGGGAAATCGGGCCTTCAGCGAGGCCCCGATTGACCCTGTTTCAAGGACCTTGCCTGCCTACGATGACCTCGAAATGCGCTGTGCTGACCGCGGCCAGCGCCCGTG
>CAZMIS010000720.1:0-1786 GCA_964566325.1 uncultured Anaerolineales bacterium | reverse complement strand
GGTGTGGGGCGGAACCGCTCGAGCGGCTCACGATCTCGCCGCGCCACGGACTGGGAGGGACCGTCCTCTAGGAGCCACGCTGCGCACGGTCACCGTAGAGGTACCAGTAGACCACTCCCACGAACAGCGTGCCCCCGATCACGTTGCCTATCGTCACCGGCAGGAGGTTGCCGAGGATGAACTGCTTCCAGGTCACCGAGGCGCCGTAGAGCATGCCTGCCGGGATGAAGTACATGTTCGCGACGCTGTGCTCGAAGCCGATGGCGACGAACGCCATGATGGGGAACCAGATGCCCAGCACCTTGCCGGCCACATCATCCGCTGACACCGCCAGCCAGACCGCCAGGCAGACCAGCCAGTTGCAGCCGATGCCCTTCAACAGCAGCACCATGAAGTCCTGAGACGTCTTCGCTTCGGCGATGCCGACAATGCCGGAGAGCCACGGATCCTTCAGCAGCAGGCCGGTGAGGTAGGTGAGAAAGTACGCCACCGCGAGCGAACCTATGAAGTTGCCCAAGTACGACAGCGTCCAGTTGCGCGCCACCGCCCCCCAGGTGATTCTGCGGGAGAGAACGGCGGGAATGCACGTCGCTGCATTACCCGTGAACAGCTCGGCGCCCGCGATGATGACCAGCATGAGGCCCACCGGAAAGACGGCGGCGAAGATGAACTTCTGCAGTCCGGGGCTCGCAGCCCCTACCCCGACAGCCCCACTGCCGACAATTACCGCCAGCAACCCACCGAAGGCGATATACGCGCCGGCGAGAAAGCCGAGCACCAGCAGCCGGCCGGCGTCGAGCTTCGCTTTGGCGCATCCCATCGTGTCGACTGCTGAGACTATGTCACGAGGCGCTTTGCATGGCATGGGTTGTGGGGACCTCCAATCGTGCGATCGTTGCTCGCGTCCCGCCAGTCTACGCACTCACCACGTGCACGGTCAAGCGAAGGTGTTTGCGTATGGAGAACGCGTCAACTAGAATAGTCGAGTCGATGGTGAGTCGGTTCACCTCATCTCCGCGACACGGCAGGCTCTGCTGCCGGATCAGACCGGTTCTCCCTCGGGAGCAGCATCATGAATGTGTATTCAGCTGCGTCATCACTGCATCGCTTCCGCAAGTCATGGAAATCGTACGTACTTCAGAGCACGTTCGCGGGACTGACGAGCTTCCTTATTCTCCTGGTTCTCAATCTGGAGAACGCCGTCGTCATCGCCGCACTTGGCGCCAGTGCGTTCATCGTGTTCGGCCGTCCGTTCGACCTCACCGCCCGGGCACGCAACGTGATAGGCGGCCACATGATCGGCTTCGTGGTGGGTTCTGTGTGTGCCTTGCTGCCGCAATCATCGACGGTGATGACACTGGGCTGGTACGCCCTCTCAGTGGGACTGTCGATATTCCTCATGGTGCTGTTCTACCTGCAGCATCCTCCCGCCGCGGCAACAGCGCTGGGCGTGGCGATGCGCGGATGTTCCCAGGAGATGCTGTTCGCCGTCGTCACGATCACTCTGGGGCTGGCCATCGCCCACTACCTGCTCAAACCGCGCCTCAGGAACCTCTTCTAGATGAAGATCCTCGCCATCGAGACATCGTGTGATGAAACCGCTGCCGCGGTCGTAGAGGATGGCACGCGCATCCTCTCGAACGTGGTCGCCTCGCAGATAGAGATACACCGGCGCTACGGCGGGATCGTGCCGGAAGTGGCTTCGCGCCAGCACGTGCTGTCCATGGTGCCCGTCTATGAAGAGGCGCTGAGGGTGGCAGAGACCGGCCTCGACGCCATCGACCGC
>CAZMIS010000719.1:0-1786 GCA_964566325.1 uncultured Anaerolineales bacterium | reverse complement strand
CTCGTCTTTCGCTCATTTCTAGCGTGAGTTCGATGATTGCGGTAAGCTTGGGGCATGAGCCACGAACTTACCGTCGACAGTGAACGGGTGGATGACACCCCGTTGTTGATTGCGCAACAAGCGCATATGGGCCTGCCGGAGCTGTTGGATGCACACTTTCCGGCACATGGCAATCGGCAAGGTTTGAGCCTGGGCTGGCTGACCACGGTGTGGCTGAGCTACACTTTGTCGCAAGGCGATCATTGCCTGTCGCACGTGCAGCCGTGGGCCAGGCAGCGGCTGGCGATGTTGCAGCAGAGCAGTAGGCAGGTGGTCAGCGAGTTGGACTTCACCGATGATCGACTGGCCGACATCTTGACTGCCTTGAGCGATGACACCCAGTGGCAGGCGTTTGAAGTGGCGCTGAACCAATGCCTGCTGCGGGTCTACGATCTGCAAGGTGGTCCGGTGCGCCTCGACAGTACGACGGCGGCGGGCTACTGGACCGTGACGGAGGACGGCTTGCTGCAATTCGGCCACAGCAAAGATCACCGTCCGGACCTGCCACAGGTCAAGGTCATGCTGTCGACCCTGGACCCCTTGGGCCTGCCCGTGGTGAGCCAGGTCGTCGCGGGGAACCGGGCCGACGATGGCCTGTATGTGCCGGCGGTGGCCCAGGTGCGCGCGGCGGTCGGGCGCCGCGGGCTGTTGTATATCGGCGACAGCAAGATGGGCGCGCTGGACACGCGGGCGTATGTCCAAGCGGGCGGTGATTACTATCTGTGCCCCTTGGGGCAGGTGCAGTTGCCCGGCGCCAAGCTGGCCGAGTATCTGGCCCAGAGCCCGGCCGCGCCGGTGAGCGTGAGCCGCGAGACGGCCGATGACGGCGAGGAGCTGTTGGGCAGTGGCTGGGAAGTGACCGAGCAACTGCGTGCCAGTGTGGCCGGGCAACCCGTGCAGTGGACCGAACGCCGCTTGCTCTTCCGTTCGCTGGCCTTGGCCGACAAGGCGACGCGCCAGTTGCAGGCCAACCTGACGGCCGCGCAGGCCGAGTTGGCCGCGCTGACCGAACGCAAACGCGGCAAGAAGGTCCTGCGTGAGGTGCACGAACTGCAGATGGCTGCGCAAACCATTCTCGAGCGCTACCAAGTCGCCGGCTTGCTGCACGTGACCTATACTGAGCACCGCACCACGCAAGAGGTGCGGGCGTACCGGGATCGCGCGGCGACGCTGCGCACGGCTACCAGCGTCAGCCTGCAGGTCAGCGTGGATCATGCGGCCGTGCACGCCTACGAGCAGACGTTGGGCTGGCGGGTGTATGCGACTAACCAGCCGGCGGCGCAGTTGAGTCTGGCCCAGGCGCTGTTGGCCTATCGTAGCGAGTACCTGATCGAGCACGGCTTCGCCCGGCTCAAAGGTCGACCGCTGGCACTGGCGCCCAGCTATCTGCACAGTGAGGCCCGCGTCAAAGGCCTGGTGCGGCTGCTGACCATCGGCTTGCGCGTGCTGACGCTCTTGGAATACACCGTTCGCCAGGGCCTGACCCGGAGCCACACGACACTGAGCGGACTTTACCCGGAAAGCCCGCGCCGGACCAGCGCCCAGCCGACAGCCGAACGCCTGTTGGCCGCCTTCAAAGGGGTGACGCTGTCCGTCATTCACTTGCCGGGTCAGTTGCATCATCATCTGACGCCACTTTCGGAGTTACAACAACGCATTCTGACGTTACTCGATTTGCCGGCCGATACCTACAGCCGGCTCACAATACCATCTCAGAACTCATCTTGAGAATGAGCGAAAGATGAGT
>CAZMIS010000718.1:0-1787 GCA_964566325.1 uncultured Anaerolineales bacterium | reverse complement strand
CCTCAAGAAGCTGCAGACGATTGTCCAGTTCGTCGTCTTCATCGCAACGACGATTGCCGTCATCGCGCTGTCCTTTCAGATTGACGCGACCGTTCTCGCACTCATCGGCGGCAGCGTGGCGGTCGCGGTTGGCTTCGCCGTCAAGGATCTTGTCGCATCCTTCATTGCCGGGATCATCATCATTCTCGACCGCCCATTCCAGGTCGGAGACCGTATTGAGTTCGGCGGCTATTATGGTGACATCACCGCCATTGGCCTGCGCTCTGTGCGTATGCAGACGCTGGACGACAACACGGTAACCATTCCGAACAGCAAGTTCCTGAGCGATATCAGCTCGTCGGGAAACTTCGGCGCCCTGGACATGCAGGTAGTGATGGATTTCCACATCGGCACGGATCAGGACATGGACCGTGCTTGCGAGATCATTCGTGAAGCTGCGCTGTCCAGCCGTTACGTCTTCCTCGCAAAACCCATCGTGGTTCTGGTGACCCAGACCGTACTGGGGAATCTATTGGCGGTACGGCTGAGACTCAAGGCCTATGTGCTTGACGCACGACACGAAAAGGCGTTCGAGACGGACGTGAATCTGAGAGTGCTCCGGGCTTTCACGGCTGCGGAAATCCTCCCGCCCGCCCTGCTCTCACCCCAGCAACTCCCTGCCCCAAGCGAAACTGTCTCGCCAGGCTCCAGGCTCTCTTCAGCCAGTTGATTGGGACTGTCAGCACGGGTCTGTCAGCACGGGTCTGTCAGGACAGGTCTGTCAGGATAACTACGACAGTCAGAATCCCCGACAATGCGCGGGATTCCGCTCAAGCGACCGCCCTCGCCCAGACGGAGCCCGCCCGTGCCCGGAACAGCCGGAGCGTCGGTCGGCTGATCATGTGTCGTTGGAAATCGAAGGCGTTGTAGATCGCAGCATGCGTTGTCAGAAATCGCTGCGCCGATTCTCGGGACTTGAACCCGAGCATCTTTCGCTCGCGCCGCCGGATCGGCAGATGCGAGTTCTCAGCGCGGTTGTTCTCGCGCAGGCGACCAGGCCGGTGAACCCCTTCCCTGCCGAGCACCCGAAGCGCTGAGCCATACGATGCAAGCCCATCAGTCACGATGCTCTCCGGTTGGACCGGTCGGGCATTGTCAGGGGAATCAGCTTGCTGGCCGCAGATTTCGCCTCGTAGGCTGCTGGGACGAAAGCCAACCCGTTCCGGTACTTCAAGACGTCGCCTGAAATCATCCGCCTGGCGGTGATGATGTACGTCCGGTTCCCGCTCTCGCTTCGGAATGTCGAGGACCTGCTGCATGAGCGTGGCATCGACATCAACCATGAGACGATCAGGGCCTGGTGGAACAGGTTTGGACCGATCTTCGCGGCGAACATCAAGCGATGCAGGGTGAAGGCGATGCGTGCACACACGCAATGGCGGTGGCATGTCGACGAGATGTACGTGAGAATCAACGGCGGAATCCACGACCTCTGGCGAGCCGTCGATCACGAAGGTGAAGTGCTGGAGGTGTTCGTCTCCAAACGGCGGGATCGCCGGGCAGCATTGAAGTTCTTGCGCAACGCAATGAAGCATTACGGCGAACCGAGGGTGATCGTAAGGGACGGGCTGAAGTCCTATGACGCTGCACTCAGAGACCTTGGCCTCGAGGATCGCCAGGAAGCTGGCAGATGGCGCAACAACCGGGCCGAGAATTCACACCAGCCGTTGCGACGTCGTGAGCGCGCAATGCAAGGCTTCCGTCGACGACAAACTCTGGAGCGGTTCGCCTCGGTTCATTCCTCGGTC
>CAZMIS010000717.1:0-1791 GCA_964566325.1 uncultured Anaerolineales bacterium | reverse complement strand
TCGAGACGAACGCGCTGCGGGCGGCGAATATTGACGTGTGAACGTCTAGATCCGTTGGGTGCAGAGTTATGTGCGAAATGCGCAGAAGTTCTGCCTCGTGACTGCCACGAGTTAGTGCGAAGGCCCGAACAGCAAGGCGGTCACCGGCGCCGAGAGGCTCTTGCCGGACGTAGGGCGCCAAATTAGCTGCGACTCGCGCCACAGTTCTGCGAATTTCGGTCGCTAGTTGTTGCGACTGGCCTACGCGCCCCTCGGAAGCGTTGACCGCCGCTCCCGAGCGACGTAGGTGACGGTTACATGTTGTCTCGAGCCGGAAGTGCACCCGGTCGAGCGTCCTACACGCCGAAATTGGTGGTTCCCACGCGTTCGCCTGTCTCGGTCACGAGTACTTGTTCGGGCCATTGCAACAGGGCCAGACGCGTACGCGCGCCTGCTTGGCCGTTGAGGCGCTCCTGGTAGCGTCCTCCGGCGGAATAGTCGACACAGAACACCCTGCCTCGCGGTCCCAACCATGACAAGGGGTGAACGCCATCGAACAGATCCGGGTCGCCTTTGCCGAGGTGTGCTCGATCCAGTGGCACGTACTGCCGCCAGTAGTGACCTACCACCACTGGGATGTCCTCGACGTACTCGTCCCACCAGCGCACGCGCTCTGCGAAGCGCCACTGGCCGCTGGTAAAGAAGGGACGGCTCGTCCTTCGCTCGATGCCAGAGGTGACGACGCGGATCGGGTTCGCCATCTGACGGAGCTCGTCGCAATGTGCGACCGCCTCGAGCATCGGCACCTCGAGCCCGGCGTCGTGGATGTTCCAGCGGGCTCGCTCCTGCTCGGCCCGGAGGAGCCAGCCACCCGTCTCAAGCTGCGCCTCGGCCTCCGCATCGAACCGCTGGAAGCGCTCCCCTGGGTCGTGGCCGGAGCCGAGCGAGGACAACATCTCGACGGAAGATGCGTGCCAGGCCGCGTGTGTCACTCGCAGGTCCGGGCGTGACAACACGAGCGGGAGGTCGGCAAAGAACCTAAGCATGTCCTGCCGCTCGGCCTCAGACACCAACAGCGCGCATGGCGCGAACCGGGCGTCTCGCTCGCGCCGGTCATTCCAGAACCAATCATTACCATGCTTGCGCTCGCCGCGCAGCAGGTTCAGCTCGTGATTGCCCAGGATCGCCAACGCGCGGCCAGCCTCGACCAGCTCTCGCACGAGACCCACCACACCGGGACTGTTCGGTCCTCGGTCGACGAGGTCACCGATGAAGACGAGGGTGCGACCCTCTGGGTGACGACCTGCAGCGTCATAGCCGGCTTCGGCGAGCAGCGCCTTCAGCGCGTCGAGCTCCCCATGGACATCGCCGACGATGTCCAGCGGTGTGTCAGGCAGATCGCTAAGCATTCAGCGGGATTCCACTCAGTGCGGTGATGACCTCATGGCTCCGAGCGCTGCCGGTAGCGCTTGGCGTAGCCGTCCGCAGAGCCCCATTGCTGAAACCCGTACCGAGAGACGAGCAGCTCGCCTACATCGCGCTCAGCCGCATACCCGAGCTCGGTGTTGGCCAGCACCACGGCCTGCACCGTCGACCGAACGAAGCGGGGCATCTTGGCCAGTGCTTCCAACTCAGTCTCGAACCATTCCAGCCACGCGGCCCGATAGCGCTCGGCGCGGTCGGCCTCGGTCTCCAGGAGTCGAAGCTGGCCACCATCGTCGTGCCCGTAGCGGAAGGCGGCGGCCATGATGTCGTGTGCGTCCTGCAGAACGCGATGGTCGAGGCGCTGGGTCGCGGGGAGAGCCCCGTCCT
>CAZMIS010000716.1:0-1798 GCA_964566325.1 uncultured Anaerolineales bacterium | reverse complement strand
TCAGGATCGCCGCGAGCGACGTCACATCCCCCGAGATCAGGCCGAAGCCTGAATCTATGTAGGTGATGAACGTGTTCAGAAACCCGTCAATGGCCGAGAAGTCGTTCATGGCGCGTGGCTCTGGTTGGATTGGCTGCGAGTGTGGAAGGGGCGTGGATCTACGGTCTCAGGGCCAGGGCGGGGCTTCTGGATGCGCCGATCGCGCGCCAGAGAAGAAGTGCGCGTGCTGGGCACGCGCCTGAGCGAGCACTTCCAGCTCACGGGCGCGCTCAAGGGCTTCGGCGCGTGATTGCGCCACGAGCAAAGCTTGCAGCCGCATGGCCTGTTGGGCCTGCAGCGACAGGATCTCGTTGGTGGCCTGCTGCGCCGAGAGGGCGCCGGTCGCACTGGCGCTCGCCTCCGCCAGCGCGCTGAGGATGCGCTGGTCGCTGCGAAGCTGCTCGGTCGTCTGCGCCTGCAGGAGCAGGGAGGACTGCAGTGCGGAGCGGGCATTGTCCATCTGCTGGGCAGCCGAGCGAGCACGACTTGCGACATCGGTACTGCGATAATCGCCCGTGTAGAGCGTCTCGAGCGCGGTCCGTGTCTCGTTCACCTTGAGCGCCAATCCACGCGCGGCATTGATGAGCTGGTCGAGCTGATCCAGCTGGCTCATCAGTTCCGGCGCAAAGGTGCGTCCGAGGCTGGTGAGGTTTTTCGCGTCATTCTCCAGCTGCCGGATCTGGTTGGTGATCTGCAGCACCTGGTTTCGAACCTGCTCCAGCGCCCGCGCCGCGCTGAGCGCGTTCTGGATCAGGTTGGTCGGATCGAAGACGGCAAGCTGTGCCTGGGCTGCTGGCTGCAGCGGAGAGATGATGGCCACGGAGGCAAGCATCAGGCGGAAGATGCGGACAAGTTTGGGCCGATACATCAGACAGTCTCCAGATTGCGGTGTGAGAGAGTGGCGGGGCTGCGTTCCGGCGCATCTATGGCGTCGAGCACCCAGCCGAGCTGGCGGGTGCGCAGGAACCTTCGCCAGAACGGTGTTGGGGACGGTTGCCGCTCCAGCGCTGCGATCGTGGCGCGGGCGTCGGGGTCGGAGGCCGTGCAGAACGCCAGCGCCACCGGACCAAGCGCCAGTTCGAACAGGCGGCGGCCTTTGGGGCTTGCATAGTAATAGTGACGCTTGCGCTGGGCGGTTGCGATCAGGTCGATCTCGGTCTCGTTGAGCCCGAACCGCTCATAGGCCTGCCGCTGCTGTGGCTCGAATGCGCGCTCATTGGGGAGGTAAATGCGGGTCGAGCAACTCTCGATCAGGGCAGGCGCAATGCTGCTGGTCGCGATGTCCGCCAGCGACTGGGTTGCAAACACCACCGCGACATTCTTCTTGCGAAGGGTCTTGAGCCATTCGCGGATGCGGGCGGCAAAGATCGGCGAATCGAGGAACAGCCAGGCTTCATCGAGAATGAGGAGGCTGGGGCTGCCATCAAACTGCTCTTCCAGCCTGTCGAACAAGTGGATCAGGGCAGGCGCCGCCGCCTTTGGCCGCGCCATGATCTCTTCCATCTCGAACAGGACAAGGTCGGAGAGCGTCAGGCGGTCTTCGGCCCCATCGAACACGCCGCCCATGGCGCCCTCCTGCGTGTAAGGCTGGAGCGCTGCCTGCACGGCGGCGTTCTGAACCAGGAGCCGCAGCCCCGTGAGATGTCGCTGCTCAGGCGGGGCGGACATCAGGCTGCCAAGCGCCGACCAGACCGGCTCCTTGACCTCCGGCGTGTCGGCCAGGCCCTCCTGGGCAAGAAGCGTCATCACCCAGTTGAGG
>CAZMIS010000715.1:0-1800 GCA_964566325.1 uncultured Anaerolineales bacterium | reverse complement strand
TCCGGCGCTGCTGCTCGACCCCTACCACCCGCTGCTGCATCCGCTTGGGCTGCTGTTCTGGCGCCTGTGGCAACTCGCCGGCTGGGCGGGACGGGCGCTGCTGCCCCTGCAGGTCCTCAACGCGCTGGCGGGCGGCCTCTGCGCCGGCCTGCTGACGGCCATCGCGGCCGCGCTCGGGGGGTCGACCGGCCTGGCCGCGGCGGCCGGGCTCGGGTTCGCCGTGTCGGGCGGGGCGTGGATGCTGAGCGTCGAGGCGGAGTTCGTGACGCCGGCCCTGGCGCTGCTGCTGGCGGCGCTATGGGCCGTCCTGGCCGTCTCGGCCGGCGCGGCGGCCCGGCGCCGCTACCCGATCCTCCTGGGCCTGTTGACCGCCGTTGCTGTCACGGGCTACGCCAGCAGCGCCCTGCTGGTCCCGGTGGTGCTGCTGGGACTGCTGGCCGACGCGCGGCTGGATCCTGTGCTCCGGCGGCGTCACTGCCTGGTCTATCTGGCGTCCGTCGCGCTGCTGCTCGCACCCACCTATCTTGCCTTCCTGGCGGCCTGGTCGGGCGGCCGCTGGGAGCTGGCGCAGGCCTACTTCTTCGGCCGCTCCTATGGCAGCTTCACGCCCTTCGATCTCCCCCACGGCGTCTACGCGTTCCTGCGCTCCCTGGCGCTCTACCCGGAGCTCAGCCTGGGCGGCGCCACGCGTGACTTCCTCCAACGAGCGCCGGCGACGGGCCGCCTGCTCTTTGCAGGGTACTACGGCCTGGTTCTGCTGGCCGTCCTGGCGCCCGCCTGGTTGGCATGGCGCCATCGCCGCGCGCTGTGGCCCGCCGCACGGCGTCCGCTGCTCGTCCTGGCGGCATGGACCGTGCTGTTCGCGGCCTTCGCCTTCTACTGGGTGCCCGGCGACCAGTCCTTCTGGCTGCCCGTGCTGGCCGCCTGGTGGCTGCTGGTATCCCTGGTGCTGGCGGCCGGCCGGGTCAGGGGACTGCGCCTGGCCGCGGTGCTCGTTGCCGTCGCCGTGCTGGCGCTCGGCAACGCGCTGTTCGAGATTGTCCCGCGCCATGACCTTCGCCGGAATGCGGCCTACCACCTGGCACAGGAGGTCGCGGCCAATACGACCGCGGAAGACGCGCTGCTGGTCCGGACGGACGATCTGACCGGGCTGTACCTGGCCTATTGGGGCGACCGGCAGGTCTCCTATGTGCACGGCGACCAGGAAGGCGCGGCGGAGTTGTTGGCCCGCGTCGTCGCAGCCCGGGCCGCGTCCGGCGCGGCCACGCGCCGGCTGATCGCGGTTGACTCCGACGGCCGCCGGGCCGGCTGGTGGCAGGGGTTCCTGGAGACCGCCGGGCCGGCGACCGCCGCAGGTGGGATGCCCCGGACCCCCACCTGGCATGCGGGGGCCGGCATGGTAGTGGTGCTGGACACGGCATCGCAGGCGCAGTGACGCCTCACTTGCCCTGCCCGCTCGGGACGGCTACAATCCTCTCATGATCGAACGATTGCCCGCGCCGGAAGCCGCCTGCCGCCTGCTGGCCGCGACCTGGGATCCCGCCGGGCGCCCCGCGCCGGAGGCGATCCCGTGGCCCGAGGTGCTGAGCCTGGTGGAGGGCAGCAACGTTGCGCCGGCCGTCTACGCGGCCGCGCGGAACATGCCCATGCCCGCGCCGGTGCGCGAGGCGCTCGAGCAGGCTTTCTTCCGCTCCGCCGCGGCGAACACGCGCTGCCTGCACCAGCTGGCCGGCGTGGGGGATGCGCTGGCCCGCGCCGGCGCGCCGCTCCTGCTGCTCAAGGGCGCGGCCCTGGCCGAGA
>CAZMIS010000714.1:0-1819 GCA_964566325.1 uncultured Anaerolineales bacterium | reverse complement strand
GCCGCAGCGCAGTTGCGACAGGAGGGCCACGCACCGCTGCTCCTGGTGGGCTTCTCCATGGGCGCCGCGCTGTCGCTCATCATCGCGCGGGAATCGGGCGCAAAGGGGCTGGCGCTGCTCGCGCCGTTCACCTGGGCCGAGCCCCGCTGGCTGCCCTGGGCCGAGTTCTTCCTGCGGCCCTTCCTGCCCATCGGCTTCCGGCCCATGCGCAAGGCGGACTTCACCGATCCGCAGGTGCGCGCGGGCATCGGGAAGTTCATGCCCGGCATCGACCTGGGCGACCCCGAGATGCAGCGCACCGTGCGCGACTTCCGTGTGCCACTCGGGATCATCGACCAGTTGCGCGCGGTCTCGCGCCGCGCGAAGGACGCCGCCCGGCGGATCGATCTGCCGGTGCTGGTGGTGCAGGGCACGCGCGACAGCGTCGTGCGGCCGGAGCAGACCGTCAAGCTCGTCAGCCGGCTGCCCCTGACGCCGCACGTGGTCGAAGTTGACAGCGAGCACAACCTGACGGCCGCCGACAACCCTTCGTGGCCGGAAACGCGCCGCGCGTTGATCGGCTTCGCCGAAAGCCTGAAGGTGTAGGCCGCCGATGTACCTGGTTCTGCGTTGGCGCAACTATCTCGCATCGCCCGACTGGCACGGCGGCACGCGATTCTTCCTCTTCGCCTGGGTCGCCTGCATGATCCCCATGCCCATCATCCAGTGGATCACCGGAGACGATGGTCTGACCGCGGGAGTCTACCTGTCGGTCCTCATGCAGGGCACGCTCGCGGTCCTCTTCCTCAATCAGGCAGCCGGCTGGCGACGGACCGCCGCGATCGTCCTGACCGTGGCCGCGATCGCCTGGGCCTCCGAGGCCATCGGCTCAAAGACGGGCATCCCGTTCGGCGCCTACCACTACACCGGCCGGCTCCAGCCGCAACTGCTCGGCGTGCCGATCCTGATCCCCCTGGCGTGGCTGATGATGCTGCCGCCCGCGTGGGCCGTGGCCCAGCGCCTCACGGGCTACAGCGGACCGGGCAGCCCTGCCGCCGTGCGCGCCGCCTTCGTCGCCCTCAGCGCGCTCGCATTCACCGCGTGGGACCTGTTCCTGGACCCGCAGATGGTGCACTGGGGGCTGTGGGTGTGGGACCAGCCGGGCCAGTA
Source organism: uncultured Anaerolineales bacterium (assembly GCA_964566325.1). Lineage (GTDB taxonomy): Bacteria > Chloroflexota > Anaerolineae > CG2-30-64-16 > CG2-30-64-16 > JALOOB01. Next base: position 670 of record CAZMIS010000714.1, on the reverse strand, counting down.
CTTCGGCATCCCGCTGGTCAACTTCGCGGGGTGGCTGCTGGTCTCCGGCCTGATCACCGCGCTCGCGCGGCCGCCGAGGTTGCCCGACCGGCCGCTGCTCGTGGTATACACCCTGACCTGGCTCATCGAGACGGTCGGGCTGATCCTTTTCTGGGGGCTGTACGGGCCGGCAGCGGCCGGATTCATCGGCATGGGCCTGTTCGTGCTGCTGGGCTGGCGGGCGGGGAGATCATGATGAGGGGCCGGCCGCTCGTGCCCGCGATCCTGGCGCACAGGCCGGGCCTGTGCCGGGGGACGAAAGGCTGAGCGCGCCATGCTGATCCCCGCGCTCTTCGCCACCGCCGCGCTGCTGGGCATGATCGGCATTACGATCAGCAACCTGCTCTTCTTCCCCCGGCTGCGGGTGCCTGCTCAGAGGCAGACGACCGAGCCCTTCGTGTCCGTCCTGATCCCCGCGCGGAACGAGGCGAAGGTCATCGGCGGGACCGTGCGGCGGCTGCTCGATCAGCGCTACCGCAACTTCGAGCTGGTGGTGCTGGACGACCACTCGGACGACGGCACGGGAGCGCGCGCCACCGAGGCCGCAGGGGGCGACGGCCGGCTGCACGTGATCGGGGGCCAGCCGCTGCCCCAGGGATGGGCGGGCAAGAACTGGGCGTGCCACCAGCTG